>DASVQP010000042.1 GCA_036389135.1 Longimicrobium sp. | reverse complement strand
TCTATGGGAGAAAAACTACATCTCTGCCTGGCAGCCGGACGAGAAGTTCAGTCCACCTGAAAATGAGGCTTCGCTCTAAGTGACAGGCGGCCTCGAAATGTGCTCTCAGTAAGCCTCAGCACTCAGCCAATCTCAAACCTTTGGCAGCGTCAGTGTCACCCTCGTGTACTTGCCTGTTACGCTCTCCGTGGCGAGCGACCCGCCCACCACCGCCATCATAGTGCTGTGAAGCGCCAACCCCTGCCCGCTGCCGCCGTTGTCCCGCGCCGGGGCCGACATGCCCACACCGTCGTCCTCCACCGTGAGTTCCAGGCCATCCCAGGTCCTGGCGGACACCCGCAAGTGGAGGGGCCGCGCCGAGTCCCCGTTCCGCCCGTAGCGGGCGGCGTTGCGCACTGCCTCCCGTGCCGCGTAGTACAGCACCTCCGCCGCGAGGGGCGCTACTTCCGCCGTCTGCCGCTCGGCCTCAGGCTCCACCTGCCAACTCACACCATTGAACGCGGTGCCGAACTCCTCCTCCACCGCCTTGCGCAACGCACCCAGCAGGCCGAGCCGCGCCACCTGGGGGGCCGCGCCCGAAGGCATGTCGCGCAACAGGTCGGAAATGCGCCGGTGGGCGTCACCAAGCAGGCCCAGGGCATCCTGCTCGCCGTCACGCCCGTTCACGGGGCCGTTGCCCGCGCTCTCTGCGCCGTTCGGACTAAGGGCGGGGCCGGTACTAGCGTCACCCGGCACCTGCACGTGGGCCTTGCGGCTGCTGAGGGCTATCATGGCGGTATGGAGCAGGGGCAACACGTCATCGTGGAGCACGCGGCGGGCCTGGCGGTCGAGCACCTGGCTTTCGGCGAGGCGGCGGCGTTGCAAGGACATGAGGCGGCGGGCCATCTCGGCGCTGGCCTGCGTGTCCACCATGCGCTCTCCAGAGGCGCGCGCTATCTCGATCTCCTCCTGCGTGTACAGGCCCCCATCCCGCTTCTCACCAAGCAGCATCACCCCGATGAGGCCGCGCTCGCTCCACAGCGGCACCGCCAGGCTCGCGGCATGGAAACGCAGCGGGTCCACCGCCACCCACAGCACCTGGGGCGACGTAAACTGCGGCGTTAGCTCGGCCAGCGGCAGCGGCACCTGCCCCTCCGGCGCGGCCCTGCCGTCCTTGTGCTCCGGGGCGCGATACACCAGCGGCGGCCCCACCAGCGGCGACAACGGCCCCAGCGCCGCTAGATAAGCCACCCTGGCCCGTAGCACCTCGCCGCACAGCACGCGGAACGGCCCCTCTATCTCCAGTTGCTGGGAGGCGGACAGCGGCCCCGACTGGTCCAGCAGGTCGCCGTAGAGGCTGCGCCCCGACACGAACGGCCTGAGCAGGTCCATGTACCGCTCGCGCTCGATGTAGCTGCGCCAGCTAAAGACCGCGTAAAAGACCACCATCAGGATGGTAGCCAGCACCAGGCTGTTGATCGGGTGGGTTGCCACCGTGAGGCTGTAGCCCACGAGCGTGCTGAAGCCCCCCGCGAGCACCACCGCGCTCCACCACTGCAACAGCAGGCTGCGCCGCGGCAGGGCCTTCCCGGTGAATATCTCGTACGCCACCACCGCCTGCCCCAGCAGCACGACCGACACGCCGATAAGCGCGGCGATAGCCAGGT
>DASVQP010000041.1 GCA_036389135.1 Longimicrobium sp. | reverse complement strand
GCTTGTCCAACGTGGTATCGTCCAGCACCAGCACGCCTCGGCGGCGCCGGACCTGAGTGCGAGCCTCCTGCCACAAGGTCTCTGGATCGGGCTCCAGCCGGTGTAGCAAGCGCGTAAACGCATCGTGCGCTGGCGCTTCAGCTCCGCTCTCCGGATGCACGCGGGCGGCTTCCGTGCCACTCACCATGCGCGGACTGGCGATCAGGAACTGTATGTAGTGGCTATCAATCACCTTGGATGCGTTCATAGCTGTAAGCTACCTGCTTACAACCAACTGCGTAACTCCTAAAGTTAGTATCTTTCGGTCGTGTGCTGCCGCGATCAGTATGAGCCAGATCTGAAGCGCGCGACTGGCGTTGGTGGGCTGCTCGTTGAAGTAGCGTGGCATGGAGGATCCTAATGTCTATGGGTTTACGGTCGCAGCGTAGGGCTAATCTCTCCAGAAGTGTCCAAGCGTCTTGACGATACCCTCCAGGAGAGAACTATCGGATGAGGCACAAGAACTCCGGAAAACGGCGGGTGTGGACCGGCTGCCCGAGCCCGCTGACTACGCGTTAATGCAGGCGAGCCTGCGCCGCCAACTGGCCGACCGACACTGGTGCCGCCGGTGCTTCGGTGACCGTCAACGTATCGGTGGACGAGACCGGTCGCGTCACGGCGGTGCAGCCATTCACAACGCCTGCGGATGGCGGGATGCCGGACCGGATGGTGCTTCGGGAACGGGATGGCAGCGAGCGGATGCACGAGGTCCGGCGGGACCTCAGCGTTGCCGAGCGGCGGAGGCCGTGCTGCGCGACGTGCAGTTTACGCCGGCCATGCGCGACGGGGAGCCAGTGGCGCACACCTTCCGCATGACGATCTCGTTCAATGCGGACTCGCGAAGTGCGCTCTCCTGACACGCGTCGGGCCGCCACCTCGCCATGTAAACTCCGGGTCGTCAGGGTGCTTCCTGCACAAGGTTCGCGCTACCCTCCGCGCCTTTGGGTGCGGCCCGAGTGATTTCAGCATTCTGGTGCACGAAGTGCTGAAGGTGTTCATGAAACTGGCGCAGCATGTAGTAGAATTCATCTGGTGATCTTCCATCTGTGATGGTCTCACGCAACATGCCTGGGTCAACAAAGAGCAACGCCTTCCCAAACTGCTTGACCGCTACACGAATCCTGTGAGGATTTCCAAGAACCAGTGCACGGTAGACATCCATTCCAACTTCATACAACGCATAAACATCCTCTCGGATGGCGCTTAGAGCCATCATCCACGCGGTGGCGAACTCTTGCATGTTGCCAGTTATTGCTGCATGGTACAACATTGAGTCATAGGTCGCCAACGGGAGCTTTCGACGCTTTCTCGACGGTGCTGCAACGAGAGTTTCACGAACCTGCTTCTGCAGCCGGTCAGGTAAATCCTTTAACATCACTTTGATTTCCTCGAACAACTTTGCGACGGCACCTGCATCGACTTCAGGTTGAGGTTCCGGCTGCTCGCCAGGTGTGATGCGAAGCCGAGCTACCGAATCCCGGAATGCGCTCACCTGTCGGCGCACAGCCTCTTCCCGCGGCTCTGCGTCCGAATTTCCTTGAATAAGCTGTAGGACAAGTTTTGTTAGGGAATCCTCTCCGTCATCGCTATTCTGAAATTGAGCAAAGGGTCCGCGGCTTGCCTGCTCGAGGGGAATATTTACCGCGACCCCGAATACAGTGTTGCCCAACTTTCCTTTTGCAACACCGGCCTCGTACAGGATCCATGGTCGATCCATGCTGTTTTGAGTCAAGAGTGCAACGACATCAGTTGCTTCATCCAATCGGCTCATTACAGTTGTGTACCACTCCGCCCCGAACTCGATTCCTGAGGTACCTCGACGATCTGAGGACCGGAACGACTTGAGGAAACCGCCACTTGCATCAGTGAGCAGGTTGCCGAATGCTTCCGCTAGATCCGCATCGCGATGATCGTGGCTGATAAAGACTAGCGGACGCTTTCGCCTATCTTCAGGTTGGACTTCGGTCGTAGGTCTGCCCATACGACCCGAGCTTTTGAGTGATCCATCCGGCGAAGTATCCGTCACCTTGACCCTGTAGTATGAGGAATTCTCAAAGCTTTGTTGTGTATCTCATTGCAACGTAAGCAGATCCGCTACCCCTGCCCGTACAACAGCGCCCCCACCGCCGCCCGCGACGACACGCCGAGCTTGGCCAGCACCTGCTCCGTGTGGTTGCGGGCGGTGTAGTAGCTCATCTCCAGTTTGGCGGCGATCTCGGCGTTGGTGAAGCCCTCGCCCAGGAGGCGCGCGACTTCGATCTGGCGGGCGGTGAGGTTGAAGCGCTCGCGCAGGGCCTCGTCGGTCAAGGCGGCGGGGCGGGGGGGCTCGGCAGCGCCGTCCGCGGCGGGGGCGGCGGGGCGGGCGCGGCGCAGGAGGGCCGAGATGCGCGCCATCAGCTCCAGGATGCTGAACGGCTTGGTGACGTAGTCGTCCGCGCCCAGGCGGAAGCCCTGCAGCTTGTCCTCTTCCTCGCGGCGCGCGGAGAGGATGAGGACCGGCGTCTGCACGCCGCGCTCGCGAAGCTGCTGCAGGACGTGGTAGCCGTCGCGGTCCGGGAGGCCCAGGTCCAGCACGATCAGCTCGGGCTTGTCGCTGGTGGCGAGGGCCAGCGCGTGCGCCGCCTTGGTGGCCAGCGACACTTCGTAGCCATCGTACTCCAGGGTGCGCTGAAGTCCTTCGGCGATCTCAAGCGTGTCTTCGACGACGAGGATGCGGCTCATTTTGCCCGTGCGATTGAGGGTCGGGTCATACGGCCGCGGCCGGACGCGGGGCCTCCAGCGGGGCGTGCGCGGGAAGGGTGAAGTGGAAGGTGGTGCCGCTTCCCGGCTCGCTCTCCACCCAGATGCGGCCGCCGTGCGCTTCCACCAGCCCGCGCGCGATGGACAGCCCCAGCCCCAGCCCGCGCCGGTCGGCGTGGCGCGCCTGCCAGAAGGCTCCAAAGATGTGCGGGAGCTGCTCCGGCTCGATCCCCGCGCCGGTGTCCGCGACGGCGAAGCGCACCTCCTCGTCGCCGTCGCGGTGGCAGGAGAGGGTGACGGTGCCCCCCTCGGGCGTGAACTTGACGGCGTTGCCCACCAGGTTGGAGAGCACCTGCACCACGCGCGAGCCGTCCGCGTTGACCATCGTCTCGCGTCCGCACCCGCGCACCTCCAGCGTGAGGCCGTGCGCGGAGGCAAGGGGGGCCAGCGTGTCCGCCGCTTCGGAGAGGAGGTCGTCCGCGGCGCGGGGGGCCAGTTCCAGGGCGGTGGCGCCGCGCTCCATCCGCGACACGTCCAGCAGGTCCTGGATCAGCCCGTCCATCTGCCCCGCCACCTGGTCGATCCGCACCAGCGAGCCGCGCTCGAAGTCGTCCAGCCTGGGCGCGAGGATCGAGCGCAGCATCTCCGCGTCCATGCGGATGGCGGTGAGCGGGTTGCGGAGGTCGTGCGCGACGACGGCAAGCGTGTGCTCGCGCGCCTCGGTGGCCTGGCGGGCGGCGCGGAAGAGGCGGGCGTTCTCCACGGCCATAGCAGTGCGGTGGCCCAGCTCCTCGGCCAGCGCCACGTCGGGCGGGGTGAAGGGGGCGGAGCGGCCGAGCACCATCCGCCCCACCGCGCGCCCCGCGGCCCGTAGCGGCACCGCGACCGCGGACCCGGCCGAGGCCCCGCCGAAGCACGCCGCCGCCTCCTCCGCCGATGGCGCCCACGCCATCTCGGAGCCGGGGCCGGAGGCGAGGACGCCGGCCTTGATGCGCGGCTCCTCGGCGGGGTCGGCGTGGGCGGCGCCGGCGCGGACGGGCTCGCCGCTATCGAAGTCGAAGAGGTCCACGACGCAGCAATCGGCCACCCGCGGCACCACCAGGCGGGCGAGCTGGGCGACGGCGGTGGCGGCATCGAGCGAGGCGTTGAGCACGCGGCTGGCCTCGGCCAGGAGTTCGGCGGCCTGGCGTGCCTCGCGCTCGCGGCGGTAGAGGACGCGCGTCTCCAGCAGGTTCTGCACGCGGAGCAGCGCCTCGGTGGCGTCGATCGGCTTGTTGATGAAGTCCTTGGCGCCCGACGACAGCGCGCGCTCCTTGGCCTCGGGCGTGATGTCCGCGGTAAGGACGAGCACGGGGCGGAACTCGCCGGGCGGGGTCAGCTCGCGGATGTCGTTGAGGATCGCGAAGCCGTCGCGGTGGGGCATGTGCAGGTCGAGCAGCACCAGGTCCGGCTCGTGGCGCTGCCACAGCGGGATCGCCTGGCGGGCGTCCGAGGTGCTGATGACGCGCGTGTAGCCTTCCACCTCAAGCAGCACCTGGAGGAGCTCCAGGTTGGGGATCTCGTCGTCGACCAGCAGCAGGGTGCAGGCGCGCACTTCGTCGTGCGTCATTCCATCTCCGGTGCGCGTTCGCGGGTACGGCTGGCCTCACACAGAGACACAGAGGGTACAGCGAGAAGTACAGAAAGGTTTTCTCCGTGCCTTTGTGGTTCCCTCTGTGCCCTCTGTGTGATGCTGTTGATCATGCCGGCTGCTCGGGAAGGAACTGCTCGAGGGTGCGGAGGAACTCGTCCAGGTCGAGCGGCTTGGTGAGGTACGCGTCGGCGCCGGCGGCGAGGAGCTCGTCGACGGCGCTCCGGGTGGCGTCGGCGCTGATGACGACCACCGGGATGTCCGAGGTGCGCGCGTCGGCACGGAGGCGGCGCAGGACCTCGGAGCCGTGCATGTCCGGGAGGTGGAGGTCGAGCAGGACCAGGTCCGGGCGGTGCTCGCGCGCCAGCTCCACGCCGACGAGGCCCTGCAGCGCGGGAATCGTCTGCCACTCCGGGCGCGACATCAGAAAGGTTTCCACCAGCGCCAGGTTCGCCAGGTTGTCCTCGATGTAGAGGACGCGCGCGGCGCGGTGCGGCCCCACGCCCATCGCCGCGGGGGCGCCGCCGGACTCCTCGGCGCGGGTGAGCGGGTTGTCGGCCGGGCGCAGCTCCAGGCGGAAGACGCTGCCGCCCGTGCCGGTGCTCTCCAGCACCAGGTCGCCTCCCATCGCCTCCGCCAGGCGCAGCGAGAGGGCGAGGCCCAGGCCGGTGCCCTCCACCTCCGTCTGCTCGGCGCCCAGGCGGGCGAAGGGGGTGAAGAGCTGGTCCGCACGGTCCGCGGGAATGCCGGGGCCGGTGTCCTCGATGCGGACGCGCACGCACTCCTCCCCCGGCAGGGCGTCGCTCCACAGCCGCACGCGACCGCCGGGGCGGTTGTACTTCACCGCGTTGGAAAGGAGGTTGAGCACCACCTGCGTGAGGCGCTGACGGTCCGCGTGCACGTACGCGCCGGGGTCGGCCACGTACGGCGCGTCGTCCAGCTCCACGCGGCGCTGCTCGGCCAGCGGGCGCACCAGGCCCAGCGCCTCCTGCAGCACGGTCGCGAGGTGTACGGGCTCCAGCGAGAGCGTCTGCCTGCCGCTCTCGATGCGCGAGATCTCCAGCACCTCGTTGATCAGGTTGAGGAGGTGCCGGCCGCCCTTGAGGATGTGCTGCAGGTACTTGTTGTGGCTGGCCGAGAGCCCCGCGCGCGACAGCACCTGCGCGAAGCCCAGGATGGAGTTCATGGGCGTGCGCAGCTCGTGGCTCATCCTCGACAGGAACTCGCTCTTGGCGCGGTTGGCGCGCTCCGCCTCCTCGGTGGCGCGGCGCAGCGCTTCCTCGGCGCGCATGCGCTCGGTGATGTCGCGGCACACGCCCACCATGCGCACCGGCCGCCCCTCGGCGTCCTCCATCACGCGGCCGTTGGTCTCCAGCCAGCAGATGCTGCCGTCGGGGAGGATGCTGCGGTACTGGATCTCGTACTTCTTGCCCCCCGTGATCGCCGCGTGGAGCGACTCCTCCAGCCGCGCGCGGTCTTCGGGGTGAATGTCCGCGATGGCGGCCTCGCGCGTACCGGCGAAGCTGCCGGGCGCCATCATGTGGATCTCCTCCAGCGTGGGCGACCAGGTCACGCGGTCGGTCGCCACGTCCCACTCCCACGCGCCCATCCGCCCCGCCTCCAGCGCGAAGCGGAGGCGCTCTTCCTGGTCGCGGATCTCGCTCTCGGCCAGGCGGCGCTCGGTGACGTCGCGGGCGTTGACCACCACCCCCTGCTCGGCCGATTCGGGGTCCAGCGTGCGGCCGAACGCTTCCGTGTAGACCCACGAGCCATCGGCGTGGCGGTAGCGGTACTCCACGTGGCCGATGGAGCCGGGGTTCGCCAGGATGCGCGCGAACTCGGCCTTCACCGCGGCGACGTCGTCGGGGTGCATCAGCTCCCACGGCGTGTGCCCCAGCGTCTCGTTTCGCGAGCGCCCGTAGATCCGCTCCATCGACGGGCTCTGGTACACGAATCGCCCGCTGGCGTCCACGATGACGGTGAGGTCGTGCGCATTCTCGATGAGCGCGCGGAAGTGCTCCTCGCTGCGCTGGAGGACCTCCTGCACGCGCCGCCGCTCGGTGACGTCGCGGGCGTTGACCACCACGCCCTCTTCGGCGGAGTGCGAGGCGAGCGTCATGGCCTGCGCCTCGAAGTCGCGCCAGCGGCCGTCCTTGTGGCGCACCCGGTACTCGGCCGTGATCGGCACGCCCGGGCTGGAGAGCATCTCTCCGAACTTCTCCAGCGTGGCCGGGATGTCGTCCGGGTGCAGGTAGTCCATCGCGCTGGAGCCCTGGATCTCCTCCGGCGTGTAGCCCAGGAGCCGCTCCACCGAGGGGCCGGTGTAGACGATGCGGGTGTCCGCCGCGACCACCTGCACCATGTCCGACGCGTTCTCGATCATGCGGCGGAAGTGCTCCTCGCGCTCCCGCAGCGCCCGCTCCGCCTCGCGCCGCTCCGTGACGTCGCGGCTGTTGAAGATGGCCGCGCCCTCGCGCGAGTCGGGGGGGAGAGCGCGTCCAAAGGTCTCCAGCCGGCGCCAGCTGCCGTCCTTGTGGCGGAAGCGGTACTCGGCGCTCGCCAGCGTCCCCGGCGCGCCCACGATGGTGCCCATCGCCTCCTGCACCGTCGCCACGTCGTCCGGGTGCACCAGCGAGAAGGCGCTGATCCCCTCCAGCTCCGCGGGCGTGTAGCCCAGCACCCGCTTGGTGGAGGGGCTCTGGTACACCATCTTCCCTTCGCCGTCGAGGATGGTGATGATGTCGTGCGCGTGCTCGATGAGGGTGCGGAAGCGCTCCTCGCGCTCCTGCAGCGCCTCCTCCGCCCGCTTGCGCTCGGTGATGTCCACGCTGTAGCCGATGATCCTCATCAGCTCGCCCTGCGCGTTGAGCACGGGGAGTGCGCGGCGCAGCATGTGGCGCTTGGTGCCGTCTGGGCGGCGGTTCTCCTCCTCGAACTGGACGGAGGCGCGCTCGGTGGCGGCCTGCACCACCGCCTCGTGGCGCCTGCGCGCCATCTCCGGCGGCAGCCCGATGCGCTCGGCGTACTCCAGGATGGTGCGCCCCACGATCCATTCCCTCACCTCGGGATCCAGCACCGTGCTGGGGCTGGAGTACTCGAAGCGGAAGCTGGTGTCGAACACCGCGATCCCGTTCTCCAGGCTGCCGATCACCTCCTCGAAGTACGCCTTCTGCCGCGTGATCTCCGCCTCGGCCGCCTTCCGCTCGGTGATGTCGCGCACGACGGTGATGCGCGATCCGTCCGCGAGGGGCACCAGGCGCGCCTCGAAGTCGTGCATCGCGCCGTCCATCTCCAGCGCGTACTCCACGCACGCCAGCTCGCCGGTGCGCCCCACCTCCTCCAGCGCCTCGGCGAAGCGCGACGCGGGCTCGGCCGGAAGCACGTCCTGCATCCGCCGCCCGCGGAACTCGGGGAGGGGGGAGTAGATCCCCGCCGCCCGCCCCGCGCGGTGGTCGGTGATGACGCCGTCCGGGTCAATGCGGAAGTACAGGTCCGGGAGGGCCTGGAAGACGCCCTCCAGCTCGCGCGTGCGCTCCAGCAGCTCCTCGCGGGCGGACTCGTGCTCGGCGACCTCCTCCTCCAGCGCGATGTTGGTCTGCGCCAGCTCGGCGGTGCGGGCGGCCACGCGCTGCTCCAGCTCCTCGTTGGCGCGGCGCAGGGCATCGGCGGCGGCGCGCCACTCGTTCATCCCGCGCGCCGTCACCAGCAGCCGGTCGCCGTCCGCGCCACTGACGCGGCGCGCCTGCACCTCGGCCCACACCTCGCCACCCTCCTTGTGGCGCCCCAGCCACACGAAGCGCTGCGGCTCGCCCCCGCGCGCCAGCCTGAAGATGCGGTGCAGCTCGTCCAGCGTGTACGGCGCCTCGCCCCACGTCAGCCCGTCCAGCCCGATCTCCTTCTGCTCCTCCGCCGTGTAGCCGTACAGCTCGCAGGCGGCCTGGTTGACCTCGCGCAGCTCGCCGGTGGCCAGGTCGTGCACCCAGATGGCCGCGGCGGTGGAGTCGAAGATGGTGCGGTAGCTTTCCTCGCTGGCGCGAAGGGCGCGCTCGGCGGCCTTCCACTCGTTGGTGTTGCGCCCGGTGGCCAGCAGCCGGTCTTCGCCGTTGATGGTGACGCGGCGCAGCGTGATCTCGGCCCACACCGGGGAGCCGTCCTTGTGGCGCCCCAGCCACTCGAAGCGCTGCGGCTCGCCCGCGACGGCTCGCTTCACGTACTCCATCGCGTTCTCGACGGTGTACGGCGGCTCGCCCCAGCTCAGCCCCGCCACGCCCAGCGCCTTGATCTCTTCCGGCGTGTAGCCGTGCAGCGCGCACGCCGTCTGGTTGACGTCCAGGAACTCGCCCGTTTCCAGGTCGTGCACCCAGAGGGCGGCGGCCGTCCAGTCGAAGATGGTGCGGTAGCTGCGCTCGCTGTCGCGGATGGCCTGCTCGGCGCGCTTCCGCTCCGTGATGTCGCGCGCGGTGGCCAGCAGCCGCTCGGTGCCGTTGATGACCACGCGGTTGAGGGAGACCTCGGACCACCACGCCTGCCCGCCGCCGTCCGGTGCGCCGGTGCGCCACTCGAAGCGCTGCGGCTCGCCCGCGGCTGCGCGGCGCACGTACTCCATCGCCCTCTCGGGAACGAAGGGCGGTTCGCCCCCCGTGATGAACTGCATCCCCCGCTCGCGCACCTCTGCCACCGTGGCCAGCCCCGCGGCCTCGCACGCCTTGCGGTTGGCGTCCAGGATGGCGCCCGTCTCCACGTCGTGGACGTAGATGGCGTCGTTGGAGAGCTCGAAGAGGGCGCGGTAGCTCTGCTCCGATGCGCGCAGCGCCTGCTCGGCCCGGCGCTGCTCGGTGACGTCCTCGTGCACCAGCACCACCTCGCGCACCGCGCCCGCGTCGTCGCGCACGGCGAAGACGAAGGAGCGGATCCAGCGCGGCCACGGCTGCCCGCCCACCTCGGCGTGCATCCCGCGCGTGTCGAACTCCACCTCCGGCAGGGTGACGCGCTCCCCCGCGAAGCCGCGGCGCAGGAGATCGCGGATCGGCTCCATCCGGGGGTCCTCCAGCGGGTTGTAGCCGGCCAGCTCCTCCATGGGGAGCCCCCACAGCCGGTCGAACGCCGGGTTCACCTGCAGCGTCCGCCCTTCCGGAGAGAGGATCTGCACCGAGTGCGGGAACTGCTCGAAGAGGTCGCGGAAACGTGCTTCGGAGGCGCGCAGGGCGCGGTCGGCGCGGTTGCGCTCGGTGACGTCCTGCGCGGTCCCCACCATCCGCACCTGCTGCCCCGTTGCGTCGGGAAGGAGCTTCCCCATCGCCTGCATCTCGCGCAGGGTGCCGTCGGGCCGCACCACGCGGTAGGGGATGGCGAACGACTCGCCGGTGGCGATCAGCCGCTCGCACTCCTGCATCACGCGCCCCTGGTCGTCCGGGTGCACGCGTGCCATGAACTCCGCAAAGGTCTGCGTCCCCGTCTCGGCGCTCATCCCGTGGATGCGCAGCTGCTCGGGCGACCAGCGGATCTCGTCAGTGGAGAGGTTCCACTCCCAGGTGCCGAGCTGGGCCAGCTCTTCCACCTCGTCCAGCATCTGGTCGCGCTCGCGCAGGGCGTGCTCGGCCAGATGGCGCTCGGTGATGTCCTGGCTGGTGCCCAGCAGCCGCTCGGGTCTCCCCGCGGCGTCGCGCATCAGCCGCGCGCGGGCGTGCACCCACCGCACCCCGGCTGGGTGGAGCGCGCGGTACACGAGCTCCGACGGCTCGCCGCTCTCGGAAAGACGCGCGGTCGCTCCCACCACGGCTTCGCGGTCTTCGGGGTGCACGAACTCCAGGAATTCGGCAAAGGTGGGAGGCGCTCCGCCGGGCTGGACCCCGTGGATGCGCAGCACCTCGTCCGACCAGGTGACCGGGTCTTCGGCGAGCGAGCCGCGCAGCACCTGTTCCCAGCTCCCCAGCCGGGCCAGCTCCTCCACCTCCGCCACCTTCCGGTCCCGCGCGCGCAAAGCCTCCTCGGCCGCGATGCGCCGGGCGCGCTCCGCCTGCAGCTCGAGGCGGAGCGAGTCCAAGTCACCGGTCGCGGCTTCGGGAACGGCGGTCTGCGTCAGGGGGAACGGGTGCATCGGAGCGCTGCGGGAAGAAGGACTGCGAATGGCGCCGCGGGAGGGAGGCGGAGCGGGTGGTAAAATAAGTGACGATGCGGGTGGCTGACAAGGTTGGAGGGTTGGAGCGGGCGAGTGAACTCGCTGCAACAAAAGCACAAAGTCCGCCTTCGCGGACTCGGGCAGAACGTCTGTGCCGCGGGCCTGAATCCGCGCCGGCAGATGTGGTAGGGGCGTGATTCATCACGCCCACCCTTTCCCCCACCATGACCGCCGCCGCTCGCACAGATCCGTTAGGGGCAGACCTACGTGTCTGCCCGTGCCGATGCGGGTGTCGCAGCCTGCTTCCGGGAGCGAATGAAGGCTGCTGGAAACACGCAATGTCCGCCGTCGCGGACATGCGTTGGGGTCTCGGTCTCCTGATGCACAGAACTCACGGGAGCAAGAAACGAGCGTTCCTTGCTCCCGTGATGGGACCTCTCCCCTCGCTCAGTAGCGAAGGAGCCAGCGCGTCGCCGGCGGCGTGGGCGGCCCCCGGGCGGGGTCCTCCTGCTTGGGGCCGATGGAGAGCGCGTCCACTCCCAGCGCCTGGCGCAGCGACGCGGCCGTCCCCTCTGGCAACCCACCCGGACCGGGGTTCCCAATTGGCCGCGCGACGCCGGCTACCGTCGTGGCGGACCGTCCTTCCGGCGCGGAGGCCACGGCCGCACCGGGGGGCAGGCCGCCGGGGGTGGCGGGCCGTGCCTCGGGGACGGCGGCGGCGCGGGTCAGCAGCCACTCCAGCGCGCCGCGCTCTTCCGCCGGCAACTGCCCGGCGAACTCCGTCAGGCGACGTGCCAGGATGTCCGGTACCGGACGCGTGGGGTCCTCCTGCTTGGGGCCGATGGACACGACGTCCGTGGGCCGGATTACGCCCGCGGGCGCGCCGGGGCGACCGCCCACCCGTGACGCGCCGCCGGCAGTCCGTCCGCCCTGCACGATGATACCGCTGGACGGGGCCGCCGCGGGGCCGCCGGCGGTGCGGCCGCCCTGAATGATGATCGCCACGCGCCCGGGCCCGCCGCTCACCCCCCCATCGTCGCAGCCGCCGCCGGGGCCGATCTGCAGCACCGGGAGCACCCGGACGTCAGAACCAGCGACGGGCGCGGACGCGGCGCGGAGCAGCAGGCGGTTCCAGAGCGCACGCTCCTCGGCACGAAGCCCGCCGGCGAACCCGTTCAGCCGCCCCTGGAGGGACCGCAGGTGGGTGGCGTCCACGGTCACGGGGGCGGGCTGCGCGGTGGCTGGCAGCGCCGCCAGGGTGGCGAGGAGCAGGAGTGCGGAGCGACGTGGATGGATGGTGCGCATGGCGGGTCCTCGTGCCAGGTGGGGAGCAATGCCCCCGTATGGACGGGGTGCGGCCAGCAGCGGCATGAACTGGATTGTGCGCCAGATCACGTGACCGAGGATAGGCGCGCGTCGCGACCTATCCTATACGTATGCCTACGTAGACTGCGCTCCCGGCGTACGTAGACGCTGTGGCGACAGGGCGGGGCGAGTGAACCGAATCCGCCTTCCCGGACTCGCGAAAACCGTCTGTCATTCTGAGGGAGCCGCCTCACCGAACTATTCGTAGCGCGCCGGACTCCTGCGGCGATCAAAGAATCTACTGCGCGTGCAGAGAGGCCCGGTGTGCACGGCATTGGCCTCGGAACGCGCAGTAGATCCTTCGCTCCGCGCCGGAGTGTGGCGCGGGGTGAGGGGGCGGCGAAGCGCGTCGCTCAGGATGACAAGGGGAGGGGGAGGCGGGGTTTGCGCGGTTCGGGCGGCGGCTTTCGGTTCCGGTCGGCGGGGTTCTGCGCGGGCGGAAGGCACGGGCAGCCACGTGGGGCGGCCCCTGCCGGCGGCGCCGGCGTCCCTGGGTGGGACGCCGGGCCGCGCTGGGTTGGGTCAGGCCATCGCCCTCCTTGGTGGAATGGCTCCCGGATCAGGAGGCGCGCGGCTGGCCGTGCAGGACGAGGCATGCCATTCGGCAAGGTTCCCCCCCGCTCATCTGACAGCCCTCCGTGTCCTCTCCGTCTACTTTAGTGCGGGGCGGCGGCGTAGCAAAAGGGGTTTGAGGGGCACGAAAGGGCCATCCGCCCCATAGCCGCCAGCCCGGGGAGGTGCCGTACCTTCTGGTGGAAGCAAAGAGGGGCGGGCCGGGGGCTCATGGGTCATCCGCCCCATGCCGGAACGGGTGGCGGAGGGCATCTTCCGCGGGAGTCGTACGGCAGAATCCCCGAACGGAGCCATCTCCCCATGCGCGCATCCCCCTACCTACTCGAGCATCCGCGCGAAAGCGACGCGCTCCGCCGCATCCGGGCCGTGGCCCGGGCCGCGTCGGCCGCGCTGGAGGCGGGCTCGGCGGACGGGCTGGCGCGTGCTCTGGAGGATGCGGCCCGGCCGGCGCTCTCCTTCGACGCCTTCCGCCTGGCCACCTACGACGCCGGCACCGACACCCTGCACTACCACGGCAGCTCGCCCCGCGTCGCGGGTGCGGTGGCGTGCGCGGAGACGCCGGACCGCTGGGTGGTGCGCGGGAAGCGGACGCTCGCCACGGGCCGTCCCCACGACGGGTGCGGCGCCGGCGGGTCGGCCATCCGCACGCCGGTGATGGCGGGGCGCGAGCTGCTGGGCGTGCTGGCGGTGGAGACCGTCGACCCCGCGCGCTACTCCGCGCACGACGTGGAGATGATGGAGGCGCTCGCCGCCGTCGCCGCATCGCGGCTCGCGCACCTGCGCCTGGCGGGCGAGCACCGCGCCGCCGCGGATGCCGTGCACGCTTCGGAGAGCCGCTTCCGCGCGATGTACCGCCAGTTCCCGCTGAGCGTGCAGATCTTCTCCCCCGACGGGCGCACCGTGGACGTCAACGAGGCGTGGGAGGAGCTGTTCGGGCTGACGCTGGAGGACACGCGCGACTGGAACCCGCTGCACGAGCCGCAGCTCGCCGAGCTGGGCGGCCTGCTGCGCCGCGCCTTCGCGGGGGAGACGCTGGAGCTTCCGCCCTCCCTCTTCGACACGCGCCGCGCCATCGGCGGCGACGGGGCCGCGGCGGCGCGCTGGATCCAGGCGTCGGCGCGGCCGGTGCGCGCGGCGGGCGGGGAGATCCGCGAGGTCATCATCGTCCACCAGGACGTCACCGACCTCAAGGAGGCGCAGACGGCGCTGGAGCGCACCAACTGCGACCTGGAGTGCCGCGTCGCCGAGCGCACCACGGAGCTGGCGCGGGCCAACGCCGCGCTGGAGGAGGAGGTCGCCGAGCACGAGGAAGCCCGCGAGGAGCTCCTCCGCCGCACGCAGGAGCTGGAGGCGATCTTCCAGGCGCTCCCCGACGCCTACTTCCGCCTGCGCCCGGACGGGACGATCGTGGACCACCGCGCCGGCCCGGAGTGGAGCCGCCTGGTGCCCGCGGGCGACACGGTGATCCGCCGCATGCAGGAGGTGCTTCCGCCCGAGGCCGCCGAGCGCCTGGACGCGGCGCTGGCCGAGGTGGAGCGCACCGGCCGCCTGGCGACGCTGGAGCACACCCTGCGCACCCCCGGCGGCGAGGAGCGCGAGCTGGAGACGCGCCTGGTGCCGCTGCTGGACGGCGACCGCGTCACCGTGGTGCGCGACATCACCGTGAGCAAGGCTGCCGAACGGCGGCTGCGTGAGCGAGAGGAGCACTTCCGGCGGCTGATCGAAAACGCGTCGGACCTGGTGTCCATCATCAGCCCGGACGGCACCATCCGCTACGAGAGCGAGGCGATCCGGCGGCTCTTCGGCTACAACGCGGGCGAAGGGGTGGGGATCTGCGCGTGGGACCGCGTGCACCCGGACGACCGCGCGCACGTGGAGAAGGCGCTCGCAGAGGTGGCCGCGCAGCCCGGGGAGACGCGCTCGGCCGAGTTCCGCTACCGCGCCCGCGACGGCGCGTGGCGCACGGTGGAAGCGGTGGGGAAGACGCTCACGGGCAACCCGGAGGACGGCATCGTCATCAACACGCGCGACACCACCGACCGCAAGGAGGCCGAGGACGCGCTGCGCGCCAGCGAGGAGCGCTACCGCGCCCTCATAGAGAACGCGCACGACATCATCGTGGTGCTGGACCCCGCCACCGGCGAGATCCGCTACCAGAGCCCGTCGATGGAGCGCATCCTGGGCTACACGCCCGAGGACTCGAAGGGGCAGAACATGTTCGCGCTGGTGCACCCGGACGACCTGGAAGTCGCCATGCGCGAGATCTCCGCGGCGGCCGCGGCGCCGGGGACCACGGGGCATGCCGAGTACCGCTTCCGGCACAAGGACGGCAGCTGGCGGCAGCTGGAGACGTTCGGGCGTACGGTGTCGCCCATGTCGGCGGCGGAGGGGCTGGTCTTCAACACGCGCGACATCACGGAGCGCAAGGAGGCGGAGGACGCGCTGCGGTGGAGCGAGCAGCACTTCCGCCGGCTCATCGAGAACGGGCAGGACAACATCGTCATCATCGCTCCGGACGGGGTGATGACGTACCAGAGCCCCTCGGTGACGCGCATCCTGGGGTACACGCCGGAGGAGCTGGTGGGGCGGAGCGCGTGGGAGCTCGTGCACCCCGACGACGTGGCCGTGGTGCTGCGCGAGCTGGAGAACACCTTTGCCACGCCGGGCGTGATCGGCCACGCGGAGTACCGGTACCGCCACAAGGACGGCTCGTGGCGCTACCTGGAGGCGTTCGGGCAGACGCTCTCCACCGACTCGCCGGACGAGGGTGTGGTCGCCAACATCCGCGACGTGACGGAGCGGCGGCTGGCGGAGGAGGCGCTGCGCCGCGCCACGCTGGAGGCGGAGCGCGCCAACCGCGCCAAGAGCGAGTTCCTGAGCCGCATGAGCCACGAGCTGCGCACGCCGATGAACTCCATCCTGGGCTTCTCGCAGCTCCTGTCGCGCGGCACGCTGGCGGCGGACCAGCGCCGCGGGGTGCAGCACATCCTGACGGCGGGGCGGCACCTGCTGCGCCTCATCAACGAGGTGCTGGACATCGCCCGCATCGAGAGCGGCCGGCAGCAGCTCTCGCTGGAGCCCGTGCGCCTCTCGCTGGTGGTGCAGGAGGCCGTGGCGCTGGCCCGTCCGCTCGCCGCGCAGCGCTGCATCACCCTGGACGACGGGGAGCTTCCCGGGGGCGAGCCGTTCGTGACGGCGGACCGGCAGCGCCTGTCGCAGGTGCTCCTCAACCTCCTGTCGAACGCGGTCAAGTACAACCGTGAGGGCGGCTCGGTGCGCCTGCACTGCGAGATCCTGCCGGAGGACCGCGTAAAGGTGCGCGTGACGGACACGGGCAAGGGCGTGGATCCCGCGCAGCACGACCAGCTCTTCGTCCCCTTTGCCCGGCTGGGCGCGGAGCACACCGAGGTGGAGGGGACGGGGCTCGGCCTGGCGCTCTCGCAGCGGCTGGTGGAGGCGATGGGCGGCACGCTGGTGCTGGAGGAGAGCAGCGAGGAGGGGAGCACTTTTGCCCTGGACCTGAGGCTGGCGCGCGACCCGGTGGAGCGGCTGGAAGCCCGCTCGCCGGCCCCGCTGGCCGTGGGCTCCAAGATCCGCTCGCCGGTGACGCTGCTGTACGTGGAGGACAACCTGGCCAACCTGAGCCTGGTGGAGACGATCCTCTCCGAGCGGCCGGGGTGGAAGACGATCCCGGCGCTTCAGGGGCGGATGGGGACGGAGCTGGCCCGCGAGCACGCGCCGGACCTGGTTCTGCTGGACCTCCACCTCCCGGACGTGCAGGGCGACGAGGTGCTGCGCCGCCTGCGCTGCGACGCGCGCACCGCCGGGATCCCGGTGGTGATGATCAGCGCCGACGCCACTCCGCGCACGATCGACCGCCTGATCGCCGAGGGCGCCGACGCGTACCTCACCAAGCCGCTGGACGTGGACGAGTTCCTCGCCGCGATCGACCGGCTGCTGCCCGAGGTGGTGGGCGCGGACTGAGGTCCCCCACCCCCGCTCGTCAACTCGCGGCCCCTCCCCCAATAACGACCTGGGGGAGGGGCGTTTGCGTCCATCCGCGCGCGTCCTCGGCATCCGCGCGGAGAGACCACCGGCGAAAGCATCACACAGAGAACACAGAGGGAACAGCAAGCCACAGGGGAACCTCTTTACTCTGTGGCTCTGTGTCTCTGTGTGAGCCATGCTGTTGTGCCTTTGCGGCCGGATGTTGCGGCGCATTGCGGGCTGTCGGTGAAGGAAGGGCGGTTGGTGGTCCGCTGATTGCGGCGGGAGGGGCATCTTCAAGTGCTCCCGGTCTGCGCCAGGACCGGCGGCTTACCCCGTGTCGAAGGATCGCCCGTTGTTCGGTCAGGATACCCCCGCTACCGAAGCGCCTCTTCCCGTGCGTGCCGGCTTCGCCTTCACTCGGCGAGGGCGGCTGTGAGCGATCCGTTCGCGCGCGCGCTCGCCGGGGTGGCGGACGTGGCCGACCCCGCCGACGCGCTGGGGCCGCTGCTCGCCGCGGCCATGGAGCGCGCGGGGGCGGCGGGCGGGGCGGTGGTGGACACCGAGGACGCGGTGCGCGCCCACGCCGGGTGCGAGGCGCCGCAGGTGCTGGCGCTGATGGACGGGCCCATCGCGGAGGCACGCGAGCGCCCCAGGCGGCGGCGCGGCGCACAGCTCCTGCGGCTCAACGGGGCGGACGGGTTCGCGCAGCTCCTATGGGTCCCGCTCGAGCTGCGCGGGGCGGGGGCGGGGTCGATGCTCCTGCTGTACTCCGGCGCGGAGCCGGGGGAGGAAACGGTACGGGAGGCCGAGTCGGCGGGGACGGCGGTGGCGCTGGTGCTGGAGAACGGGCACCTGTACGAGGAGGCGCGCATCGCCCGGCAGTCGCGCGACCACTTCCTGGTGGCGCTCAACCACGAGCTGCGCACTCCCGCCACGGCCCTCCTGCTGGAGTCGGACATCCTGCGCTCCGGGCTGCTGGGCAACCTCCCGCCCCGCATCGCCGAGATGCTGGAGCGCGCGGAGACGCACGTTGCCGAGATCGTCCGCGTGCTGGAGGGGATCCGCGAGCTGGGCGAGGCGCAGACGCCCTCCGAGGCGACCGAGCTGGTGGAGCCGCGGAAGTTCGTGGCCACCCTCCTCCGCCGCATGGAGCCCACGGCGCGCCGCAAGGGGCTCACCCTCTCCCTCCACTACCCGCCCGACCTCCCCCTCCTGCAGACGGACCCCGACCGCCTGGCGCGCGTGCTCCTGCACCTGCTGGACAACGCGATCCGCTTCACCGACGAGGGCAAGATCGAGGTGCGGCTGACGCGCACCACCAAGCCCTCGCGCACCCGCCGCATCCGCGTGCTCGTGGTCGCCGTCTGCGACACCGGCCACGGCATCCCCGCGGACGAGCTGGAGCGCGTCTTCGAGCCGTTCGCGCAGGTGCAGGAAGGCGCGCGCTCCGCCTCTTCCGAACGGGGCGTGGGGCTGGGGCTGGCGCTCGCCCGCCGCCTGGCGCGCACCCTCTCCGCCGAGGTGAAGCTGGAGAGTGAGTTGGGGCGGGGGACTACGGCGTCGCTGATACTGCCGTATCAGTAGAAGTCAACGGGCCGTCGCTCAACTACAAGCACCTGCTGTCGCACCTGCTCGGTTATTCGGGTCATGGTAGATGCGTTCCCGCGTGGCGCTGTCGGCGTGGCCGGTTGCAGCTTGCCGCCGGGGAACAGGAAGTAATTCGGAATTTCGCCGCGCTTGTAGGGGCTTGCGCCTCGCACGGCGTCCTGCCGGGTTGTAGCGGGCCGGGGTGGCGGCCCAGTTCTCGGGTAGACCCTCTAAGCGATTCGTTGCCGCCGGTGGCGACCCGCTACGGGAAGCTTGCGTGACGCGCCGGAGTAACGCATTCTGTGGTTGCCTTCCGCGCTGTATCGTCCCACGTTCGGCTGCCGTTCGATACTGCTCCCTACCCGCCGCGGAGAAACCCATGGCAGGGGAATTCATTGAGTCTTTGAAGTGCGAGATCACGATCCGACCAGAGATGGAGACAGCCGATCATCGTTACGAGTACGTGTTCCGAAACGTGGGAGACGAACCGCAGGAGGACTCGTTCGCCTTCACCGTCCCGAACGCGACGGTGGCCCAGATCGGCGATGTGGTCGCCCATGACGGTCCACCCGGCCGGAACCCCACGGTAACCCGTGAACCCGTCAGCAACGCGACACGCCTGATCTTCTCCAATCTGCTCCCCATCGCCGCCGCCCAGTCACGAGTCCTGGGATTCTCCTATCCGGCTCCCACCAGCGTACTGAAGCACAACGGCCTCCTGAGCAATGTCGCGTTCTACCGCGCGCAGCTCATTCACACCTACCACGTTCGGGTGGTAACTGTCACCATTCACCTGCCGAAGCGTTCAAAGGTCATCAAGTATGTCGGCAATGCGACCGTGACGGGCACGGCCATCGTGTTCCGGGAGAACGACCTCCGGCCGGGTGAACTGTATACCTACCCGATCTTCTTCTCACGCCCGAAGCCGGTGTCCGCCCTGCTCGCCGCAGGGGCCACGGGCGCCGCCGGCGCGGGGGTGGAAGAGGCGGTTCAGGCACTGCTGGGTCTCTTTGGAGGTGGCTGACGATGCACGGCACGACTTCTCCTCTCAGCAATGCACCGGACGCACGCGCGTCCGCCACCAGGCTTCGGCTCCTCGAGATGAAGGAGTTTGATCCGTTCTCTTCTGTTTCCGACCCACCACCCGGTCCCCACGCGAGCAAGTGCGCGGGTGGCGGTGGCGGTGGCGGTGGCGGCGCCCGCTGCAGCGGCGGCGGTAGCTGCGGCGGCTGCCGCTTCTCTGACGGAACCGGGGAAAGTGGCGGTGCCTGACGCAGCGCTGCCGCCGGAGATCCGGGTCCGGAAGCTGCCCGCCTACAACGACGAGCCCAGGCTGGTCCAGTTCCACGCGGTCCTTACCGCTGAAGGAAGGGATTTCGACGGGTATGGGTGCGACCGGGACCCGGAGTCCGCGGAAGCCAGGGCCGTGTTCGAAGCGGTGGAACGCTCGTGTCTCGCGTTCGCCCCTCCACCCGAGCGTCTCCACGCGCGGACCTCGGCGATCTCGCCCGGCGTGTTCCAGTCCTTCAGCGACGCGCAGCTGTCCCAGGACGCGTTCCGGGCGATGCGGATCTCGGACGATGATTCGTTCGGCTGGGCTCCCGCGACCGACTGCCTCACTGGGTCCGCCGTCTGGATTCCCGCCCAGCTGGTGTTCTGTCCATACGACCTCGCGGGCGAACCGCTCCTCCGCTTTCCATCGTCCAACGGAACGGCCTGCGCGCGGTCGCCCGGCGAAGCGCGCTGCAAGGCCGCGCTGGAGGTGATCGAGCGCGATGCCTTCATGTGCGGGTATCTGTCGGATTCCCTCCCGTCGCGGATCGATCTCGACAGCGGCACCGACGAGGCGTTCATTTGGCTCCTCGAAGCGTTCGACCGGTACCGGCTGGAGCTGGACGTCCTGCTTTTGCCCTCCGATTGGGGATACCCCGTCGTCCTTGCGATCCTGCGTGACGCGAGCGGGATCGGACCCGCCCTCACGGTGGGCGCGAAGTGTCACCCTCGGCTCCGCACCGCAATTCTCGGAGCCGTCCACGAAGCGCACCAAATCCGGCCGTGGCTGCGCGACGAGATCACCCTGCGAGGGCTTCCGGCCCTCGACGCAGGGCAAGTGAGGGATTTCTGGACCCGCGCCCTGTACTGGGCCCACCCGGATCGTGCCCGGAAGCTGGAGCCGCTCTGGCGCGACGCCGCCGAAACGCCGAGCCCGGCACCGCCTCGCGATCTCCCCAGCGAACCGGATTGGGCGGCCGTATGGGAACACCTGCTCGACCGGGCGCGGCTGCTGGGAACGTCCATCTATGCGGCGGAGCTCTCCACGCCGCTGTGCCGTGCGATGCAGGTGAGCGTGGCAAAGGTCGTCATTCCGGACGCCCATCCCCTGTACCTAGACGAGCGGTATCCCTACACGCGCTCTCCCGCCCTCGCCCGGGCGCTGGACCGGAATGGGGCCCGCCAGGCGCCGCTACCTCCGCACCCCTTCGCCTGACATGGAGCCGCCTGGCTGGGCCTCGTTCATCCGCCGGTTCTTCGCGGAGACGGCCATGTCGGAGGTGCGTTCCGCGCCCTCCGATCCGCAGAACCAGCAGCTGAAGACCTATCCACGCCTGCCCCGTCATCCGCTTCCGCATCCCGTGCTTCCCGTCTGCACGCTGGCCGACGCCCTGTTCTCCCGGGCGTCCGCGCAGGAGTTGACGAGCGTTCCCCTCCGCCCGGCGGATCTCTCGAACCTGCTGAGGGCGACGGGTTTCCGCGGAGGTACGGGCGATGTAGAAGGCGGCAGGCGCCTGTTTCCTTCCGCCGGCGCGAAGTATCCCACCGAGGTCTACCTTGTCGCTCTGCGTTGCGAGGGCCTAGACCACGGGCTCTATCACTACGCACCCCGCGAGCACGCGCTCGAAACGCTCTGGACCCGTGACCTTTCTGGGGTTCTGCAGAGCGCCACGGACGATCCCCGGCTCGAGAATGCCGGCGCGGTTCTGGTCTTTTCGCTCGTCACCGGCCGCGTGGCCCAGAAATATGGCAGCCGGGGACTTCGCTACGCCCTGATCGAACTCGGCCACGCCGCGCAGAACGTGTCCCTAATGGCGGCCGCGCTGGGACTGGACGCATACGAGATCGGGGGCTTCGTAGACGACGACATCAACCACCTGCTCGACGTAGACCCGGCCGTGGAGTGCGCGTCACATCTGCTGGCCCTCGGAGGAAGACCGCCAGAACCGGTATAGTCTCCACGATCCACAGGAACGGATCTCCACGCGTGGTCGGCGCCGTTCGCGGCGGTCTCGCGGGCGGCACGGAAGAAGCGGCGTCGTACGCCGCATCGTCGCTGCGGTGCTTCAGGCGACGGTTCGGCTAGCCGCGGCTGCTCTCCTCATCATCGCGGGCGACACTTGCGCAGCGCGTGGGCGTCGCCGCCACGCTAGATTTGGACATGATGGACGGTGAAAGGTCTAGACGGTGGACGTGGGATAGCTTTATCGCGAGAACGCAGCATTTCGGCACGCGGAGTCCGGTAGGCCCTTACAGAACACCAAGGATCTGCAAGGGTTGTCAACACCCGCGCCGATTTCTTCTCTGACTCCGTGTGAGCCCCGCGGTTCCTACAACTGGTCCGCCGCGAACGTATCGCACTGGCGGACGTCGCCGGTGTCGAGGCCGCGGCGGAACCAGCGGACGCGCTGGGCGGAGGAGCCGTGCGTGAACGACTCGGGCACGATGCGCCCCTGGCTCTTCTGCTGCAGCCGGTCGTCGCCGATGGCGGTGGCGGCGGCGAGGGCCTCCTCCACGTCGCCGGCTTCGAGCTGGTAGGCGGTCTTGTTGCCCCACACCCCGGCGAAGCAGTCCGCCTGCAGCTCCAGGCGCACCGAGAGGGCGTTGGCCTCCTCCTCGCGCGCGCCGCGCTGTGCGGCGTCCACCCGGTCGGCGATGCCGAGCTGGTGCTGCACGTGATGCCCCACCTCGTGCGCGATCACGTACGCCTGCGCGAAGTCGTTGTCGCCCTTCGCGCCGGACATGCGCGCCAGGTCGTCGTAGAACGCGAGGTCGATGTACACCTTCTGGTCGCCGGGGCAGTAGAAGGGGCCCATCGCCGACTGGCCGGTGCCGCACGCGGTCTGCTCGGCGCCGGTGAAGAGCACCAGGCTCGGCTCCACGTAGTCGCGGCCCATCTCCCGGAAGATGGGATTCCAGGTGTCCTCCGTGTCCGCCAGGACGGCGCCGACGAATTGACGCGCCTCGTCGTTGGCGGGAGGGCCGCCGGGCTGGCCTCCCGGGGGCGGGCCGCCGGCCGCGGGCGCCTGCTGGAGCACTGTGCCGGGATCGCCGCCCAGCAGCATCACCACCAGCGCGATGATCACCGTTCCGATCCCGCCGCCGACCGCGACGCCGCCCATCCCGCGGCGGTCTTCCACGTTGCTGCTCTGCCTTCCGCCTTGCCAGCGCATATCGCTCCTCGCATTCGCTCCGTCGTGCGCCACCGGGAACCCACTTCGCAATGCAAGGCAGGTGCTAGACACGCGCGGGGGTTGCGTTTCCGTGATTCCGTTCGCGATTCGGTGGGTGTTCCCGGCAGCCAAGGGACCAGACCGTGGGACTCCGGCGCGAGATCGCCGCGTAGCGCACGAAGCTTGCGGCAGGGGGGCGCCCGGGCCGCCGCGGGGCGGCCGGACAACCTGCCATGGAGGGTCGGATGAGGAATAGGGGATGGATCGCGGCGGTGCTGGCGCTGGCGGCGTGCGCGCCGGCCGGCGGGGGGACCACGCAGGATGAGGTGCGGCCGCGCCAGTTCACGGCGCCGCTGTACGATGCGCAGGGGGCCGGCATGGGGACGCTGACCCTCGTTCAGCGCGGCACCAGCGTGCAGGTGCGGGTCGCGGCCACGGGGATGCCGGCCGGCACGCACGGCGCGCACTTCCACGAGACGGGGCTCTGCGAAGGGCCGGCCTTCACCACGGCCGGGGGCCACATGAATCCCACGGGCCGCCAGCACGGCCTTCGCAACCCCAACGGCCCGCACCTGGGCGACCTCCCCAACCTGGTGGTCGGCGCAGACGGGCGCGGCACGCTGGAGGCGACGGTCGCGGGCTCGCTGACGCCGGGCCAGGCGCCGCTCTTCGACGCCAACGGCACCGCCTTCATCGTGCACGCCGGCGCGGACGACCAGGTCACCGATCCGTCGGGCAACTCGGGCGCGCGGATCGCCTGCGCGGTCGTGGCGGCGCTGGTGCAGTAAGGAACAGCAATCTCACACAGAGACACAGAGGACAAGGGAAAGAAAAACAGAAGTTCTTTCTGTCTCTCTTTCCCGGTCACTCTGTGTCTCTGTGTGAGGCCCCTTGTGATCGACGGATGTGCCGCGGGTCAGCGCAGCTTGCCCAGGAGCTCGGCGTTGGTTTTGGTGTCGTTCATCTGCTTGAGGAGCAGCTCCAGCGCCTCTGGCGGCGGAAGGGAGTGCAGAGCGCGGCGCAGCTGGTGCACCTTGTCCAGCGACTCCGGCGGCAGGATCAGGTCCTCGCGGCGGGTGGAGCTGCGCTCCACGTTGATCGCCGGGTAGATGCGGCGGTCCGCCAGCTCGCGGTCCAGCACGATCTCAGAGTTGCCGGTGCCCTTGAACTCCTCAAAGATCACCTCGTCGCCGCGGCTCCCCGTGTCGATGAGGGCGGTGGCGATGATGGTGAGGCTCCCCGTGCCCCCGCGCACCTTGCGCGCCGAGCCGAAGAAGCGCTTCGGCTTCTCCAGCGCGCCGCTGTCGATGCCGCCCGAGAGCATGCGGCCCGTGCCGCGCTCGCTGGTGTTGTAGGCGCGGGCCAAGCGGGTGAGCGAGTCCAGCACGATCACCACGTCGCGCCCGCTCTCCACCTGCCGGCGGGCGTGCTCCAGCACCATCTCGGCGACGGCCACGTGGCGCTCGGCCGGGCAGTCGAAGGAGGACGCGATCACCTCGCCGCGCCCCAGCATCTCCATCTCCGTCACTTCCTCAGGGCGCTCGTCCACCAGGAGGCAGAGGAGGAGCGCGTCGGGGTAGTTGGTGGAGACGCCCTCCATGATGGCCTGCAGCACCGTGGTCTTGCCGGCCTTGGCCGGGGCCACGATCAGGGCGCGCTGCCCCTTACCGAGAGGCGAGATCAGGTCGATGATGCGGTTGGTGAAGTCGCGCCGCCCGCGCAGCCGCTGCGACTCGCACTCCAGCGTCAGGCGCTCGTCCGGGTAGGTGGCGGGGAGCGACTGGAAGTCGGCGCGGGAGCGGGCGTGCGCCGGGTCCAGGCCGTTGACGGTGAGCACCGAGTCCAGCGGCGGGCTCTTGCCGCGGCCGGGAGGAGTGCCGATCGTCCCCTCCACCCGGTCGCCGGTGCGCAGGCCGAAGCGGCGGATCAGCCCCTGCGACACGAAGGTGTCGCCGTCGGACGCCTGGTAGCCGTTGTGGGAGCTGCGGAGGAAACCACTGCCGCTGGGAAGGATCTCGAGAATACCCGTCGCGTCAGCGGTGGCCGGCGCGGGCGCGTCGGGCAGCGCCGCGGTGCCGGGCTGTGCGGAAAGACTCATTCTGTCGCTCTGGAACGTTGATTCGAAGATGACGCGGGGGCGCCGGGGGCGAGTGCGCCCGGCAGAGAGTACTGGAGGCCGCCGCGCTGCTGTGGGGCTTCGCGCCTGACGCACGTCAAGTTGCGTGCCGCATGCAAGGCGGGACGCGGACGCGGGCGCGTGTCGGGAGCGCCGCAATGTAAGCCGCGCGGGCACGCACGCAAGGCTTGCGCGGCCACTTTCACCGGAATGTTGCCGGGCGGGTGGCGCAAACGCATTTGCGCGTATAGGTTTATCCCCTCACCACCCCGCACGCCTTCCCCCTCGCGCCTCTCCATGGCTTTCGTAGAGCGCTCCCTGGTACCGCAGAGCCCGTTTCACCCCCACGCCGTGCGCAAGCGCGCGTTCAAGGGCGTGGTGGGAGTCGCGCTCATGCTGGGCTCGCTGGGCGCGGCGTTCTTTCGCACGCAGATCCTCCGCAACAGCGAGTTCGAGCTGGAGGCGGACGACAACCGCTTCCGCATCATCCCCATTCCCGCGCCGCGCGGCACCATCACCGACCGCAACGGCAAGGTGATCGCCGAGACGGTGGCGGGCTACACCCTCTCGGTGGAGCCCGGGCCGCCCGATTCGATCCGCGCGCGCCTGCACCGCGTGGCCGGCATCGTGGGGCTGGATTCGGCGGCGATGGAAGAGGTGGTGGAGCGCTCGCGCGGCATCCGTACGGAGCCGGTGCCGGTGCTCTCCAACCTGAGCTTCGAGCAGGTGTCGCGGCTGGAGGAGCGCGGGCAGCGTCCCCCCGGGGTGCTGATGGAGGCGCGTCCCATCCGCCGCTACCCCGCCGGCGCCGCCGTGGCGCACCTGGTGGGGTGGGTGGCCGAGATCAGCGACCGCGAGCTGGACGATCCGCAGTGGGTGGGGTTCCGCAGCGGGCAGCACATCGGCAAGAGCGGGGTGGAGAGGTCGTACGAGCGCTCGCTGGCCGGCAAGACGGGGTCGCGCTACGTGGAGGTGAACTCGCGCGGGCAGCTGGTGCGCCCGTTCGCGCAGCAGCTCTCGCAGGCGCCCACCCCCGGCGGCGACATCAAGCTGACCATCGACCTGGACCTGCAGCGCTTCGCCCACCAGGTCTTTCCGGAGGGGAAGCGCGGCGCCGTCGTGGCGATGGTGCCTTCCACGGGCGAGATCCTGGCGATGTACTCCGCGCCGACATACGACCCCAACCTGCTGGTGGGCGGCATCTCGCGCAGCGTGTGGAGCCAGCTCAACACCGATCCGGGGCGCCCCCTCATCAACCGCGCCGCCAAGGGCACCTACCCGCCGGCTTCCACCTGGAAGCTGGTGACGGCCATGCTGGGGTTGGAGCGGGGGGTGATCACCCCGGAGAAGCCGATGCCGATCGCCTGCTCCGGCGGGATGTGGTACGCCGGCCGCTACTCCCGCTGCGACCGGCGCGAGGGGCACGGCCCGCAGAACATGATCCAGGCGATCGCCAACTCCTGCAACGTCTACTTCTACCAGCTCGGCATCGCGCTCTCGCTGCAGACGCTGGCGGAGGAAGGGACGCGCCTGGGCTTCGGGCGCCGCACCGGTGTGGACCTGCCGGGCGAGGCGGGGGGGACCTTCCCCACGGGGCGCCAGTGGTACGTGAAGCGCTTCGGCTGGCGCGCGCCGCCCAGCGAGGTGATGAACGTGGCCATCGGCCAGGGCCCCAACGCGCAGACGCCCCTGCGCATGGCCGCCTTCTTCTCCGCCCTCGCGGGGAACGGCACGTCGCGCGCCCCGCACCTGCGCATGGGCGCCCAGCCGCCGGTGGAGACGGACCTGCGCGTGAAGCCCTCGACGCTGGCGGCGGTGCGGCTGGGGCTGGACCAGGTGGTAGAGTGGGGCACGGGCCGCACCGTCGCGCTCGGCCGCTGGAAGCTCTCGGGGAAGACGGGCACGGCGCAGAACTCCGCCGATCCCAAGAAGCCGCACGCCTGGTTCACCGGCTACGCGGGTCCGCGGGGCCGGCAGCCGGAGATCGTGGTGGCCGTGGTGGTGGAGTTCGGCGAGCACGGCGGCAGCGGCGCCGGGCCCACCGCCGCCGCCATCGCCAACTACTACCTGAACAAGAAGCACGGCTTCCCCACGCCCCGCCTGATCGCCGCGGAGACGGCGCGCGTGGGTGCGCTGCTGGACACCTCGCCGCAGCCCGCGATCCGCGATACGGCGCCGGGGCCGCGGCCGGAGTAGGGGAGTAGGGGAATGGGGAATGGGGAATGGGGAATGGGGAATGGGGAATGGGGAATGGGGAATGGCAGGGGACAGCCGGCCCGCCGCGACGATGTCGTGGCGGGCCGTTTTGCGGCCCTCACCCGGGGTTGGTGCGGAGAGCGCTGGTCGCGGTGGGGGCGAGGGCGGGCAGACACGTGGGTCTGCCCCTACGAAATCGTGGTGCGTAAGGCGGAGGTCGCGGTGGGGCAAGCGGTCGGCGCGATGAATCGCGCCCCAACGGGGCATTGGTGCAGTGGAGGCAGTTCTCCCCGTCAAACCTCCCCCCTCTCTCGATAACAGAGGCGCCAGCCTCTCCTGTTATCGGGAGAGGGGGGTCGGGGGGGTGAGGGCTACCGCCTGAACTCCACCCCCTCGTTCCACTGCGGCAGCTCCGGCATCGAGGCGCACTCGGCGGCGGTGCGGAGGATGACGCGGGCCTGCTGCACGGCGCCGCCGTAGTCCAAGTCGTCGCGGTAGGCGTCGGTGGGCTGGTGGTAGTGCTCGCGGACGAACTCCTCGTAGATGCGCTCGCCCCAGCCTCCAGGACGGCCCTCGAAGACGAGGCCGTGGTCCATCGCCAGGGCGGGGACGCCGGCGCGGGCGAAGGGGAAGTGGTCCTGGCGAAAGAACATCCCCTGCTCCGGATGCGCTTCCGGGGCGAGCCGCATTCCCTCGGCGGCGGCGGCGCGGCTGGCGATGTCGCCCAGGCCGGAGCGGTCGGCGCCGAGCGGGGCGATGTCCTCCGTGCGGCCGTGCAGGTTGGCGCCGTCCATGTTCAGCGCCGCCGCCGTGGTGGAGAGCGGAAAGAGCGGGTGGCGCGCGTACCACTCCGCGCCCAGCAGCCCCGACTCCTCCGCCGTCGTGGCGATGAAGAGGAGCGGTCGCGGAAAGCGCTCCGGCATCGCCGCCGCCGCCTCGGCGATGGAGAGGAGGAGCGCCACGCCGCTCGCGTTGTCGTACGCGCCGTGGTACACCAGCGTCGCGCCGTGCTCGCCCAGGCGCGTACCCAGGTGATCGTAGTGCGACGAGAGGAGGACGGGTTCGTTCGCGCGCGCCGGGTCGCCGCCCGGCAGCAGGCCGACGACGTTGGCGGTGTGCACCTCGCGCACGTCGCTCCGCACGTGGGCCCGCGCCCGCACGCCGGTGGGGACGGGGCGGAAGTCGCGCGATTCGGAGGCATCGATCAGCCCCGGCAGCGCGTGCCCGGCGGCGGCCATCACGCGCTCCGCCGTCTCCGCCGAGAGCCAGCCGCGCACGGGGAGGGGGAAGTCGGGATCGCCCGCGATGTCGAACTGTTCGCCGGTGTTGGAGGTGCGCACCACGTTCCAGCCGTAGCCGGCGGACTCGTCGGTGTGGATCAGGAGCGCGCCCGCGGCCCCGCGCCGGGCGGCTTCCTCGTACTTGTACGTCCAGCGGCCGTAGTAGGTGAGCGCCTTTCCGCCAAAGAACCCCGGCGTCTCCTCGGTTCCCGGATCGTTGACGCGCATCAGCAGCACCTTGCCGCGCACGTCCACCCCCTTGTAGACATCCCAGTCGTGCTCGGGGGCGTGGATGCCGTAGCCCACGTACACCACCTCCGCATCCACGCTCACATCCTCCCGCGGCACCCCTGATTCCAGCACGAACTCGTCTTTGAAGGCGGGCGTGTCCGTGTCGCCGTCCGCGTGGTGGAAGGCGAGCGTGGGGTGCGGATCCATCCCGATCATCGGCACCGTCTGGAGGTGCGAGCCGCCGACGGGGTGCAGGCCGATGCGCTGGAACTGCGCGCGGATGTACTCCATCGCCAGGGTGCCGCCGCGGGTGCCGGGCGCGCGCCCCTCCAGCAGCCGGTGCGAGAGGAAGCGCAGGTGCGCGTCGATCGTCTCCGGGCGGACGCGGTCCAGCGCGGCGGCGAGGGCGGTGTCGTTCATCGTTCCGTCAGTGTGTAGGTGTCGCCGGGGAGCGCGCGGACGCGGTCCGTGGCGCGCAGGTAGGCGAGGATGGCGTGCAGCGACCCCTCGGCGGCGATGCGCAGGCCGGGGTGGAGCGCGGCGCCGTACACCGCGTCCATGATCTCCGCCGGACGCGCGGGGCCGTAGGCACGCAACGCACGCACCACCTGCTCGATGCGCTGCAGCCGGTGCGCCCGGTAGCGCTCTACCGCGGCGGCCGCGTCCTCGATCGGCGGCCCGTGCGCGGGGAGGATGACGGCCGGCGCGAGCTCGCCCACGCGGTCCAGCGTCCTCATGTACGCCGCCAGGTCGCCCTCCGGCGGCGCGACGAGGGTGGTGTCGCTCCCGCCCATGAAGGCGTCGCCCGCGAAGAGCGTGTCCCCGTTCCACAGGAAGGCCAGGTGCTCCGGCACGTGCCCCGGCGTGGCGATGGCGCGCAGCGGGCCGGCATCCGTCTCCACCTCGTCGCCATCGGCCAGCCAGCGCGCGACCTCGTGGTCGTAGATGAGCGAAAGGAGTGCGCCGCGCGCCATCATCACGGGCGCGCCGGTGCTGTGCGCCAGGGGCAGCGCACCCTCGGAATGATCCTGGTGCGTGTGGGTCAGGAGGATGGCGACGGGAGCCACGCCGCCCAGGGCGCGCGTGATCGCGGCCATGTGCTCCGGAACGATCGGTCCCGGATCGATCACCACGGGTCTCTCCCGCCCGACCACGAAGGTGCGCGTCCCGTCCAGCGTCATCAGCGACGGGTTGGGGGCAAGCAGCGTCCGGATCACAGGCTCCTCAGCACGGCGCGCACCGGCGACGCATCCGCCTCCTCCAGCCGCAGCGGGAGCGCGATCAACTCCCACGTGCCGGGCGGCACGTCATCCAGCAGCAGGTTTTCGACGATCGCCACGCCCGCCGCGCAGAAGATGCGGTGCGCGGGCAGATCGGCGGAATCGAATGGATCAACCGAGGGCGCATCGGTCCCCAGCAGCCGCACCCCCGCCTCCACCAGTAAGCGCGCAGCCTCGGGCGTCGGCGCGGCGAAGCGGGTGGGGAAGGCATCCGCATCGACCCACGCGCCGGTGCGCACGAGGAGGCGTTCGGGTGCGCCGGCGACGGCCTCGCGCGCCCAATCCGCATCCAGGAGCTTCCCACGCGCATCCACCAGCAACGCCGGCCCCAGGAACGCATCCAGCGCCGCCGCGCCGATCCGCACCCCGTCCGCGCGGACGTGGAACGGTCCATCGGCGTGCGTGCCGGTGTGCGCGCTCATCCTCAGCTCGGCCACGTTCGCGGCATCGCCATCCACCATCCGCGAAGTCCACCCGACGCAGCACGGCGCGTCCCCCGGCCACACCGGCATCCCGGAGCGGACGGGGCGCGTCACGTCGTACAGCATCGCTTTGGGCATGCGCAATCGCGTTGAGGTGAGGCGGACGCCAGCGGCAAACCGCGGGCCTCGACCGCTGTTCCCGCACTGGCACCCACAGGGTACGCGTCGTGCATACCGCGCCGCCTCCCGATCGCCATCCTAACTCGCGTACGCGGAGAGACTTGCGATGCTGGACCGCAACCCGATGAACGGCCCAGGCCCCGGCAAGGGCACCCCCGAGCAGGACCCGCCCGGCACCGAGGCGGCGATGGACCCGCCGCCGGATCACGGCGAGGAAAGCTACGAGGGGTGCGGCAAGCTGGAGGGGCTCGCGGCCATCATCACCGGCGGCGACAGCGGGATCGGGCGCGCGGTCGCCATCGCCTTCGCGCGCGAGGGCGCGGACGTGGCGATCGGCTACCTGGGCGACGAGGAAGAAAGGGATGCGCAGGAGACGCGGCGCTGGGTGGAGAAGGCGGGGCGGCGCTGCATCACCTACCAGTTCGACGTGCGCGAGTCCAAGGAGTGCGACGCCTTCGTGGCGCGCGCGGTCACGGAGTTCGGCCGGCTGGACATCCTGGTGAACAACGCCGCCTACCAGATGTCGCAGGACGGCATCGAGGACATCACGGACGAGCAGCTCGACCGGACGTTCCGCACCAACATCTACGGCTACATCTACATGGCGCGCGCCTCGCTGCGCCACATGAAGGAGGGCGGCGTCATCCTCAACACCGGCTCCGTCACCGCCTTCGAGGGCAACCCGATCCTCGTGGACTACTCGGCTACCAAGGGCGCCATCCACACCTTTACCCGCGCCCTGGCCGAGAACGTCAAGGACCGCGGCATCCGCGTCAACTGCGTGGCGCCGGGCCCCGTCTGGACCCCCCTGATCCCGTCGACCATGCCGATGGACCAGGTGAAGCAGTTCGGCAAGGACACGTACTGGGGCCGCCCCGCGCAGCCCATCGAGATCGCCACCTCGTACGTGTTTCTCGCATCGGCAGACGCGCGCTACTACTCGGCGGAGGTGTTGGCGCCGACGGGGAAGACGCCGAGCAGGTAAGTGCTGAACGCAGTGCGCGAGTGCGTGAGTGCGCTTCATACTCAGCGCCCACACACCTCATTTCCTGAACGGAGCGCCGCCCGATCCGTGGTTCCGCGCCGGTTTCGGGTGCGGAGTGAAGGAAGCGATGCATGCCGCCGCCTCGACACCGGCCCATGTTCCTCAGCCAGACCCGCACGGACGGCGCCGCCGGGTCCGGTTCGAGGCGGGTAGCGTCGGTCGACTCCTTCACTTCGCGCCACAGCACTGCGCGGTGGCAGATGTGGCGTAGCGCTCCGTTCAGGAAGTCGGCGCGGTATTATGGTCAGCACGCACCATACCTTTCAACTTCTCACTGAGCCGACACCGTGGCCCGCATCGGTTACCATTGTTCGCACGAGCAGTACCCCCCCAGCCGCCTCCTGCAGCTCGTGCAGCGGGCGGAGAAGGCGGGGTTTCAGAGCGCGATGTGCTCCGACCACTTCTTCCCCTGGGCCGATTCGCAGGGAGAGAGCGGGTTCGCGTGGAGTTGGCTGGGCGCGGCGATGCAGGCCACCTCGCTCCCCTTTGGCGTGGTGACCGTTCCGGGCGGGTGGCGCTACCATCCGGCCATCATCGCGCAGGCGGCGGCCACGCTGGCGGAGATGTACCCGGGACGCTTCTGGATCGCGCCCGGGAGCGGCGAGCTCCTCAACGAGCACATCACGGGCGAGCGATGGCCCCACAAGGCCGAGCGCAACGCGCGCCTCCGCGAAGGGTGCGACATCATCCGCGCCCTATGGGCCGGCGAGACGGTGACGCACCACGGCCTCATCACCGTGGAGGAGGCCAAGCTGTACACGCGCCCCGAGACGCCGCCCAAAATCGTCGGCGCGGCGCTGACCCCCGAAACGGCGGAGTGGATGGGCTCGTGGGCGGACGGGCTGATCACCACCGTCGGCGAGCGCGACGAGATGCGGAAGACCATCGACGCCTTCCGCCGCGGCGGCGGGGAGGGGAAGCCGATCTACCTGCAGGCGCAGCTCTCCTTCCACCGCTCGGACGCGGAGGCGGTCCGCGCGGCGCACGCGCAGTGGAAGCACCTCCAGTTCCCCAGCTCCGTCCTCGCGCAGCTGCGCCTCCCCTCCGAGTTCGAAGCCGCCGCCGAGTTCGTGCGCCCCGACGACATCGCCCGCAAGATCCGCTGCTCCTCCAGCGTCGAGCAGCACCTCGACTGGCTGCTGAGCGACGTCGAGATGGGCTTCGAGGAGATCAACCTCCACTCCATCCCGCGCGAGAACCAGGAGCATTTCATCGACGTCTTCGGCGAGCGCGTGCTTCCGGAGCTGAAGCGGGCGACGGCGTGAAGGAGCGAAAGAGTGACAGATTGAGAAGGTGCACAGCCATATCAGCAAGCAGAACAAGCCTGAGAACAGTGAAGCCACGTTCCACATTCGGAACGTGGCTTTCCCATATGGCTCTACGCTACCCGCTCTCATTAACGATCAAAGTTAGTGGCGGCCCGTCTCATGGGCGGCGAGCTAACCCTACCCCCATGACCCGCATCTCTTGCCCTTTGCGGATGCAGTCCCGGTGGTGCTGAGTTTCATGCTGGGAGTCCAGAGACTTCTCGAACCCGCTCTTGCGGAGCACGTCGCCCAAACATACCGAACGGTGCGCTAACCCGAGAAGGGCGGTGGCGTGAAGTGCCGCTGTATCACTCGTTACAAACTGAATCTTGGTGTCATCATCCTGCATCCAGAGGTAGGCGAGCGCTTCCGATTCGCCTGCATGTATTCTGGTTGCGAACGATCGGTCGAACAGTCGAAGCAGTGCCGAGACATCCTCCTGGGAGACGTCGCATACCTCGATCGTGCCTGCATGCTCGTAATCCGACAGTGTAATGGCATGGCGCCGTCCATCTGCTGGATCGTCGTAGAAGTGCGCCTCGTCGACGACTATGCCTGGTACTACAATTCGGTACCGTGCAACAAGGTGATCCCAAGCGTGGACCTCGAATGCCGCTACAATCGCGACCGCGTCAAGCAGCAGCTGTGGCTTCTTCAGCACGCTCGCGCTCGAATTCCAGGGCCCGGATGGCGCTCACAGAGGTTTCCAAAAATTCCGCGAGCCTAGAGATGGACATGCGTCCTTTCGCGTGCGCAAGATACGCCAGGCGGACGAATCGATCCGGCAGCCCGGTAGAGGGCTGGTGCCACCGATTGACCATGGTAGCTTTGTCGAGCCGTCGGAAGCTTGAACGTGCCAGTGTATCCTCTGCGTCTTGCTGTGTAAGCAGACGCAGATGCCTCAGCCGCCACACGAGCGCCTCCGTCGATACGTCGAATTCTCGTGCCAGTTCGATCAGGTCCACGTCTGCTACCTGTTCGCCGCGGCAACGGGCCCTATACTGTTCACTGACCTCGTCCGCAGGCAGGAGTAGGTGGGACGCGAAGCTGTTGGCGAAACTTTCCAGCTTCTCCGCCCACACGGGCTCCTCCGCGTCAGCGGGCCACTCGCGTTCCACCGCCGTCCACGTCACGAGGTGAAACACCTCATGAGCGAAGTTGTAGTTTCGGCGCCAGGGAGCCTGATTCACGTTCATCAGGACCGCAGCCCCGAACTCGTCGCGAATGCAAGCGGCGGATTCCGCCCCGGGTAGATCTTCGTAGAACACCTTCACGCGAAACCGTTCCTCCAGCACCTTGAGAAGTGCGGCGGCGGGACGACTTCCGAGGTCCAGGATACGGGCCACGCGATTCGCCAGCGCCTCGACATCGCCGTAATCAGCGGTTGCCGGCGCGAACCCGAAGTCCGGGAGTGGCTCCGGCGCGGGGAGGTCGCACCAACCTTCGACCATTGCATACCGGCTGACCCGCTCAACAAATCGGACTTCCTGCGCTCTGTCGAGTGCCGTAGTCCCGCGTCTCCAGAACACGCGGGAGTTCGGCTCATTCCGTGCCCCGAGTAGCACGTCGTACGTGGTAAGCAGGGACTTCGCGAGGCGGTGAAGCTCACGCGCCTTCAAGTCTCGAATCCCCCTCTCGATGTCCGAGATTGTCTGGAGGTTCGGGAATCCCGCCTGCTCCGCAAGTTCCTGCTGTGTGATTCCCAGCCGTTCGCGAGCGCGCCGGATCGCAGCGCCAACTTCTTCCTTGTTGTGCATAGAGACCTTTCGGTTTGTATTCGGAATGTGAATATAACAGGGCTGGTGGCAGAAATTCAAGGTTTTCTTTAGTCGCGCACACGCAAAGGGGTGTTTGGCCCAAGCGACAACGGAGGACGACGTTTCAAGCCGCAAACGCCAGGAGCGTGGTTGTGGACGCCTCCGCGGATTGCCTGCGGGGGCGGGCGCGCCTTCCGAGCGCACAGGACGACGTACTTCGCTGATGATCTACGCTGCGGACGAAGCTTTTTCTTGGATCGCATCGGCGAGGAACCTCTCGGGGCTGAGACCTTGGCTAGTGTCGACCAGGTACTCGGCCTCGGTGAGCATGTGCTGAAGATAGTCACGCAGCTCGAACGACATCTTCTGCCTCCGCCAGTATGCGGGGACCGATGAAGGGGCTGAGCGACTCGGTGGTCACGAGCTCCACGCGGCGCCCGAGACGATCTTCCAGAAGGTCGTACAGGCGCATGAACGCGTCGAAGCTCTTTTGAGCCGGGGCGAACTCTACGAGCAGGTCCACGTCGCTTTGGGCGCGGGCTTCCGAGCGGGCGAAGGAGCCGAACAACGCGAGACGGCCGACGCCGAGGCCGCGGATCTCGTCCTCCGCAGCGGCGAGACGTTCGAGGACGTCGGCTCGGGTGTGCACGGGTGTGGTCATGCCCGGAAAGTAGGAGTCAACGGGGCGCGGGGGAAGCGCGTCTACCCGCGCGGAGGGAGCAAGGCGGCGATGCGGGCGGAGATGGAGGCGAGGCGCTCGGCGTCCTCCGGGGGGCTGGCGGCGGCCAGGGCGCGGAGGGCGTCGACGTCGTCCCAGGTGAACGCGGCGGGGGCATCGGCGCGGGCCGCGGTGAAGATCTCCTCGATGAGCGCCAGCATCCGGTAGCCGGCGGCGCTGATCTTCTGCAGGTCCGGCGTGAATCGCTCGTCCCCCGTCTCCTGCGCGCGTTCCGCCAGCAACTCGGCGTAGCCGATGATCTGGCCGAGCGGCGTGCGCAGGTCGTGGAGCTGCGCGGAGGAAAGCGCAGATCCGCCCGCGTCGTTTGCCCCGGTCATGGCGCGGCTTCGGCCGGCGCGGTCCCGCCGTCGTCCCGGGCCAGGAGAGCCTCCATCTTGGTGAGCAGGCGCGGCAGGTCGATCGGCTTGGTGTCGTAGTCGTCGCACCCGGCATCGATGGCGTGCGCCCGGTCGCCGGCCATGGCGTGGGCGGTGAGCGCGATGACCGGAATGTGGCCGGTGGCCGGCCCCGCCTTCAGCCGCCGCGTCGCCTCCCATCCGTCCAGCACCGGGAGGCTCATGTCCATCAGCACCAGGTCCGGCAGCACCGTGGCGGCCTTGTCCACCCCCTCCTGGCCGTCCACCGCCACCACCACCTGGTATCCCTTCCGCTCCAGGCGGCGCGACAGCATGTCGCGGTTCATCTCGTTGTCTTCCACCAGCAGGATCTTCTTCATAGCGCAGCCGCCTGGTCTCCATCGGGGGTGGGCATCTCGCCGCGAGGAACGGCGAAGTCATCCAGCAGCTCGCCCACGCGCGCCAGCAGCGACTCGTGCGAGTCGCCCGTCTTCTGCAGCACCGTCTCCACGTAGCCGCTCAGCCGGCGGCGGTCACGCGCGCTCAGGTCGTGGGCGGTGACGACGATGATGGGCACGTTGCGCCACTCGGGGTGGCGGCGCACCTGGTCGGCAAACTCGAAGCCGTCCATCTCCGGCATCATCAGGTCCAGCAGAATGACGTCGGGCCGCTCCGTCTCCATGCACCGGAGCCCGGCGCGGCCGTTGACGGCCTCGCAGACGCGGCATCCTTCCTTTTCCAGCACGTTGCGCATCATGGCCCGCGTCGCCGGATCGTCCTCCACCAGCAGCACCAGCGACTCGGGTCCCGGGTGCACGTACTTGCGGATGGTGGCGGAGAGCCGGTGCCGGTCCACCGGCTTGCTGGCGTACTCGGCCGCGCCGAGCGCGAACCCCGCCTCCGGGTCGTCCACCAGGGTGAGCATGATGACGGGGATGTTGCGCAGCTCCGCGTCCTCCTTCAGCGCCTTGAGCACGCTCCAGCCGTCCATGTCGGGCATCATCACGTCGAGCGTGATGGCCGCGGGGTGCAGCGTGCGCGCCAGGAGCAGCCCCTCCGGCCCGCTGGCGGCGGTGCGGACGGTGAACCCCTCCTGGGTCAGGTAGCGCTGCAGCAGGTCGCGCGGGGCCGGGTCGTCGTCGATCACCAGCACGCAGCTCGTTCCGGGCGGGGCCTCGCCGCCCGCCGTGATCTCGCCGTTGCGCGAGGCTACGAAGGCGCCCGCGCGGGTGCCTTCGCCGTCCGGCGCGCTCTCCTGCATCAGCGCGGGCAGCTTGATGGTGAAGACGCTCCCCTCGCCCAGCACGCTGTGCACCGACACGTCGCCGCCCATCATCTGGCAGAAGCGGCGCGTGAGGGCCAGCCCCAGCCCGGTGCCTCCAAAGCGGCGCGTGGTGGATGCGTCCGCCTGGCTGAAGTCCAGGAACAGCTTCGAGAGCTGCTCGTCGCTGAGCCCGATCCCCGTGTCCGCCACGCGGAAGACGATCCACTCGCCCCCATCCATGAGCTGGCGGTCGGCGTCCAGGGTGATGGTGCCGCCCTGCGTGAACTTCACGGCGTTGGAGAGGAGGTTGTAGAGCGTCTGCCGCACCTTCATCTGGTCCGCCCGCATCTCGCCCAGGCCGGCGGCGCGCACCACCTTGAGGGTGTTGGCGTTCTTGTGCACCATCGGCTGTACCGTGGATGCGACCTCGTCGATCAGCTCGGCCAGGTCGAACCGCTCCACGAACAGCTCCATCTTTCCCGCTTCGATCTTGGACAGGTCCAGGATGTCGTTGATCAGCGCCAGCAGGTGCTTCCCCGCGGAGTTGATGCGCTCCAGGTCCGCGGCGAACGACTCCAGGCCCTGCTCGGCGGCTTCCTCCTGGAGCATCTCCGAGTAGCCGAGGATGGCGTTGAGCGGCGTGCGCAGCTCGTGGCTCATGTTGGCCAGGAACTGGCTCTTGGACCGGTTCGCGGCCTCCGCCGCCTCGCGGGCCTCCGCCACCTCCTCTTCGGCGCGCCGCCGCTCCGTCACGTCCTCCAGCGCGAGCATCAGCAGCTCGCCGTGGCTGCCGGCGCGCAGCTGGCGGGCGTTCAGCAGCATCACCCGGCGCCCGATCTGCGGAAAGGTGTGCTCCAGCTCGAAGTCGTTGAACACCGACCGGGTCGGGATGATGTCCTCCAGCAGAATCCGCAGGTCGGGGATGTCCCACTGGCCGTTGCCCAGCTCGTAGATGAGCTGGCCCTCCGTCTCTTCCGCGCCCACTTCGAAGGTCTGGTAGAAGGCGCGGTTGGCGCTGCGCACGCGGAGCGATGGGTCCAGGATGAGCAGCGGCTCGCGCACCGTTTCCACGATGTCCTGCGCGTACGTCTCGATGGCCTCCAGGTCCGCCTCCGCGCGGCGGCGTTCGGTGACGTCCTCCATGGCGAGCACCAGGAGCTCGTCGTGGCTGCCGGCGCGAAGCTGGCGGGCGTTCAGCAGCATCACACGCCGCCCGATCTGCGGAAAGGTGTGCTCCAGCTCGAAGTCGTTGAACACCGAGCTCTTGGGGATGATGTCCTCCAGCAGGGTGCGCAGCGCCGGGATGTCCCACTGCCCGTTGCCCAGCTCGTAGATCAGCTGGTTCTCCGTCTCCTCGGCGTCCACCTCGAAAGTCTGGTAGAAGGCGCGGTTGGCGCTGCGCACGCGGAGCGACGGGTCCAGGATGAGCAGCGGCTCGCGGACCGTGTCCACGATGTCCTGCGCGTACGCGTCGATCGCATCCAGGTCGGCTTCGGCCCGGCGGCGCTCGGTGACGTCCTCCATGGCCAGCACCAGCAGCTCGCCGTGGCTGCCGGCGCGCAGCTGGCGGGCGTTCAGCAGCATCACCCGCCGCCCGATCGCGGGAAAGGTGTGCTCCAGCTCGAAGTCGTCGAAGACGGAGTTCTTGGGGACGATGTCCTCCAGCAGGGTGCGCAGCGCGGGGATGTCCCACTGGCCGTTGCCCAGCTCGTAGATGAGCTGGTCCTCCGTTTCCGCCGATGTCACGCGGAACGTCTGGTAGAAGGCGCGGTTCGCGCTCCGCACGCGCAGCGTGGTGTCCAGCATGAGCAGCGGCTCACGCACGGTGTCCACGATGTCCTGCGCGTACGTCTCGATGCCTGCGTCCACCTGTTCGCGTTTCATCTCGGTCCCCTGCCTGGTTTCAGCGCCGTCTGGCGAACAGCTCCCTGGTGACGATCCCGGTGCAGGTGCGCGTCACTTCGGGCCACTCGATCGTGCTCGTCGCTGCTCCAGCATCGACGGACTACCGCCTCGTGAGGGATGCATCACAAGAATCGTGCGGCCCGGTCGCGGCAGCACGATTTTTCGGCTTCCTCGCGACTGCGCAAGGTTCATGACGAGGCGGCTCAACGTGAGGACGACGCTCTGCCGCGACCACCGTGCCATTGCGCCGGTGCCACGTGCGGCGCCGTTCCGGACGTGCGGCGATGGGAGCGCACCGGGGTCAGAACGTCGCCTCCACGTGCTGGTGCCGGAGCGTGTGGCGGGGGTCTCGCTGTAGTTGTAGAGGTAGAAGAGGACGTTGGCTAAGGAGCCGTGCTTCGGGAGCGATTGGCTCCATATCAGGATTGCTCGGAAAGAATCTGCTGAAGAACGCTGTGAAGCTCAGGTACCTTCGTCTGCGTTACCTCCCATACCAATTGGTAATCCACGCCGAAGTACCCGTGGATCAGGCGGTCACGCATCCGCGCGATGGAGCGCCACTCTATTTCAGGATGGGCCGCGCGGAAATTTTCCGGGAGCTTCTTGGTGGCCTCTCCAATTATCTCCAGACTGCGGACGAAGGCCCGTTGAAGGGTCGCGTCGGCCAGGAACGTGTCGGGACTGAGACCGTCACTCACCGCGAGCAGGTACTCGGCTTCGGTGAGGATGTGCTGAAGATAGTCACGCAGCTCGAACGACATCCTCTGCCTCTGCCAGGATGCGGGGGCCGATGTAGGGGCTGAGCGACTCCGTCGTAACGAGCTCCACCGGGCGCCCGAGCCTCTCTTCGAGGAGGTCGTACAGGAGCATGAACGCGTCGAAGCTCTTCCGCTCGGGAGCGAACTCGACGAGCAGATCTACATCGCTCTCAGGGCGGGCTTCCGATCTGGCGAAGGAGCCGAACAGCGCCAGCCGTCCCACGCCGAGGCCGCGGATCTCATCCTCCGCCGCCACAAGACGTTCGAGAATGTCGCTTCGGGTCTGCACGGGTGTCGTCATGTCCGGAAAACTAGGTGGCAACAAGTCGCAGGGGAAGCGTTGTTGTGGCAGAAGGGGGCAGTGGGGCTTGCCGTTGCATCAAAACGTCGCCTCCACGCCGATCGTCGGGAGCACGGGGAACATGCTGATGCCGGAGCGCGTGGCGGGGGTGTCGCTGTAGTTGTAGAAGTAGAAGAGCACGTTGCGGCGGTTGTAGGTGTTGAGCACCTGCACGTACGGCGTGAGCGTGCCCCAGCGGCGCTCGTAGCGGCGGCGCAGCGTCACGTCCAGCCGGTGGTAGGCGGGGTAGCGCTCCTGGTTGCGGCGGCCGGGCACCACGTACACCGGGAGCCCCGGGTCTTCGCTGAAGGGGCGGGGAAGGCGGTAGCCGCCGCCCACCACGTCCGTTTCGAAGCCGATGATCTGCGCGACGGGGCGCGAGTAGGGGACGCCGGAGCCGAAGTTGAAGCGCCCTCCCAGCTCCGTGCGCCGCCCCAGCCGGTACTGCGCCACCACGTCCAGGTCCACGCGCCGGTCGAAGATCGGTGGGAAGGTTACCGTTTGCGGCACGCCCTCCAGCCCGGCCGCCGTGGGGTCGGGGAAGGTGCGCGTGGCGCGCAGCAACGAGAGCGTCGTCCAGCCGGTGAGGCGGCCGGAGCTGCGCTTCAGCAGGAGGTCGAAGCCGAACGAGCGACCCCGCCCCTCGATCAGGTCGTCGCCCGCGCGGTTGGGGTCGTCGGCGACGTTCAGCTCGGTGAGGCCGCGGAAGCGCCGCGCGTACGCCTCGGCGGACACGTACCAGCGGTCACCCCAGAACTTCTCGATCCCCGCCTGCACCTGGTCAGAAACGACGGCGGGCACGTCGCGATCGGCCGTGATCCAGCTGTCGTTGGATACGGGGAGGTTCTCGTCGCGCAGCGAGTGGAGGAATTGCGTGTAGCGCCCCACCGACGCCTTGACCGCCGCGTCGCGCCCGGTTCCCAGGAAGCGCTTGGCCGCCAGCCGCGGCGAGATGATGGGGCGCGTGTGGCCGCCCGCCGTCCACACGTCGGCGCGCAGGCCGGGCTCCACGATCCAGAGCGGCGACGGCTCCCAGCGAAGCTGCCCGTAGCCGCTGGCGAGGGTGCCGCGCCGGCGTGCCGAGAAGAAGACGGTGCCGCCCGCCTCGCCCAGGTTGCGGTAGGCGGGGAGCGTCGCCTCCACGCCGGTGCGCAGGGTGAGCCCCGTCCCCAGCGGGCGCCCGAAGTCGGAGCGCAGCTGCCACTGGCTTACCGCCGACTCGAAGCTCACGTCGCCAAAGTCCACAAAGGTCAGCGCCTCGGCGTAGCGCGAGAAGCCGAGCCGGGTGTCGGAGGTCCACCGCCCCAGCGGCTGGCTCCAGTGCGCGCCCGCCACCTGGTTCCCCCAGTTCCAGCGGATGCGCAGGATGTCGTCCGCGCTGTCGTCCTCCGGCTCCTCTTCTTCCTCGGAGCCCGGCGCCTCGAAGTCGGAGAGGTCCAGCACGTCCTGGCCCCCGTAGCCGGTGAGGCGCAGGGTACCGCCGCGCGGCATGGGGATGGTGAGGCCGAGCTGCAGGTCGGTCAGGTGATACGGGAAGTCGACGACGGAGGCGAGGAGCGCGTCGAAGTACGACCTCCGCGCGGAGACCAGCCATCCGCCGCGCCGCCCGAGCGAGTCGCGCACGGGAAGGTCGCCGCGCAGCGCCAGCCGCGTGGCCAGGATCGACACGCCCGCCGCGCCTCGAACGCCCTTCCCCTGCGTCCCTGGCTCCGTCTCGACGTTGAGGACGGACGACACGCGCCCGCCGTACTCCGCGCCGAAGCCGCCGGCCAGGAGCTCCGCCCGCGCGATCACGTCGCCGTTGAAGACGGAGAAGAGGCCGCCCAGGTGGAAGGGGTTGAAGATGGGAAAGCCGTCCAGCAGCACCAGGTTCTGGTCCGCCGAGCCGCCGCGCACGTTGAAGGCACTGCTGAAGTCGGATGTGGAGACGACGCCGGGAAGGACTTCGACGGCGCGCATGATGTCCGCCTCGCCCAGGCCGGGGATGACCTTGAGCTCGGCGCCGGTGATCACGCGCGAGGTGACGCCCGCCTCGGTTTCGAAGCGGGTGCGTTCGCGCTGCTCGGCGGCGCCGGCGCGGGCCTGGATGGCTTCCAGGGTGAACGATTCCTCCGCCAGCACCACTTCCGCCCGCGCCTCCGCGCCCGCCGCGACGGCGACGGTCTGCTCGGCGGCGGCGTATCCGAATCGCTGGGCGCGCACCCGGTACGCGCCGGCCGGCAGGTTCGCCAGGCGGAATCCGCCCCCCTCGCCCGTGACGGCGGTGCGCCGCGCCGCGCCCCCGGCCGCCGGTATGGCCGCGACGCGCGCCCCCGCGATCGGCTGCCCGCCCGGCCCCGTCACCCGCCCCGCGACCGAGCCGCCCTGCGCCCACGCGGGGGTGCACGCCAGCACGAGCGCGCACAGGAGGAGCATGGCGGTACGGTACGGTCGCATGTCGCTGGATCGAAGGACGGTAAGATTGCGCGGGCGTGCCTCTGCCTGCGGCACGATGTACGCCGCTGCGCCCCGGGAGGTCCCCCGCGCCCTTGACGCCCTCTGCCGCGGGGGCAAGGTTAACGGCCGCGCGACAGGGGTTCCGCCCGGCGGCGGGCACGGGCAGACACGCAGGTCTGCCCCTACCGAGATCGGGGTGCGCGATGGGGGCGGGCACGGGCGCGATGAATCGCGCCCCTACGGCCCGGGGGCGGCGCGGTATCCGGCCACCCCGCGCGGATCCCGCCCCCGAGTCCGCGCAGGCGGACTTTGTGCTGTTGTTGCCGCGAGTTCACTCGCCAGGAGGCAGGAATACCCATGGAAACGACGATGCAGCGCAGGCTGGTGAGCATCCGGCGGCGCGTGCCGATGGACAGGATCGAGGAGTACGTGCCGCTCTGGCTGCAGCTTCATGCCGCCGCCACGTCCAAGGGGGCGCACGCGTGGAACTTCATCTCGGCGGACGTGCCGGAGGTGTACCTGGAGTTCCTGGAGTTCGGCGCAGAGACCGACATCCGCGCGGACGAGGCGACGGTGGAGGCGATCCGGAAGCTCCACGAGGCGTTCCACGACACGTATCCCGCGCCGCAGACGATCGAGGAGTGGGTGGCCGTTCCCACGCCGCCCACCATCGCATGAGCGCGGACCGCGAGCGGCTCGTCGCGCTGCTGCTGGAGCGCTCGTTCCGCGTGGGCGACTTCGTACTGAGCAGCGGCGCGCGAAGCCGCTTCTACATCGACTGCCGCACCACCACCACGCACGCCGAAGGGCAGGCGGTGGTCGGGCGGCTCGGGCTGGCGGCGGTGCGCGATGCCGGGCTGCGGCCGGATGCCATCGGCGGGCTCACCATGGGCGCGGACCCGGTCGCCTACGCCATCGCGCACGCGTCGTGGATCGCGGGCGACCCGGTGAACGCCTTCACCGTGCGCAAGGAGCCCAAGGCGCACGGCACGGCGAAGCGCGTGGAGGGATGCTTCGCGGCGGGGATGCGCGTTGTGGTGGTGGAGGACGTCATCACCACCGGAGGGAGCGCTCTCAAGGCGATCGAAGCCGTGGAGGCGGAGGGCGGGGAGGTCATCGCCGTGCTCTCGCTGGTGGACCGCGAGGAGGGCGGCCGCGAAGCCATCGAAGCGCGCGGCTACCCGGTGCACGCCATCGTCGGCGTCGGCGAGCTGCTGAAGGCGGCGGAGTAGCGGGAAGGAGAGCGGGCGCAAAGCGGAGGCGCGGAGAGGGGATCTCCGCGCCTCCGCTTCTTCATCCCGCCTTCCCGGCGGTGAACCACATGCGCGCCGCCACGATCACCAGGAAGACGGCGAAGGCGCGCTTCATCTGCACGGGGCTCAGCGTCTGTGCCCAGCGCGCGCCGAAGTAGGCGCCCACCAGCAGGCCGAGCGCGACCAGAAGAGACGCGATCACGTTGACGTGGCCGTTCTTGTAGTACTCGTACGCGCCGAGGGCGCCCACCGGCAGGAGGAGCGAGCCGAGCGAGGTGGCGGTGGCTTCGATGGGGGTCATCTTCGCCACCAGCATCAGCGCGGGCACGATCAGCACCCCGCCGCCGATCCCGAACAGCCCGGAGAGGACGCCGGCGCAGAGGCCGATCGCGAGGTACGTCAGGTGCATGATCCCGTCCTTGGTGTGAGCGAGCACTGCATGAGCGCGGCAAGATAGCGACTCCCGGCGGCCTTGCCCAATGCGCGGTGCCGCCTCAACTTCGCAGGCGTATCCGCCAAACCGATTCCGGAACCGGGACCCATGAACCGACGCATCGCACGGGCAATCCTCGCCCTCGCCCTCGTCCCCCTCGCGCAGCCGCTCGCGGCGCAGCAGGCGCGCGCCGCCGCCGGCCAGCGTGCACAGCAGGGGGTGGACTATCGCATCGAGGCCCGGCTGGACGAGGGGAGCGACATCCTCCACGGGCGCGCGCGGCTCCGCTACACCAACCGCTCGCCGCGCCGGCTGGACACGCTCTACCTGCACCAGCACCTCAACGCCTTCCGCCCCAACAGCGCCTGGGCCCGGCGCGAGGCGTCGTACGGCGAGATGCGCTTCCAGAACCTGGGCCCGGCGGAGCACGCCTTCGAGCGCTTCACCGCCGTGCGGGTGAACGGCCGCGACGTCCGCCCCGTGTACCCCGGCGCCCCGGACTCCACGATCACCGCGATCCCGCTTCCCACGCCGCTGCGCACCGGCCAGTCTGTGACGGTAGTGATGGACTGGGACGCGCGCCTCTCCACCCTTCCGCGGCGGCAGGGGCGGCGCGGGCGGCACTTCGACTTCGCCCAGTGGTACCCGCGCATCGCCGTGTACGAGCGCGGCGGATGGGCCACGCAGCCCCTCCTGCCGCAGGGCGAGTTCTACGGCGAGTTCGGCGAGTACGACGTGACGCTGGACCTGGCCGCCGACCAGGTGGTGGGCGCCACCGGCGTGGTCGTCGAGGGGAATCCGGGGTGGACGCCGGACGCATCGGAGCGTAACGCCTACGCCGCGCGTCCGGCAGAGTCGCTCGGGCTGCTGACCGGCGCGGCGGAGAACGGGCGCAAGCGGGTCCGCTTCCGCGCGCAGCGGGTGCACCACTTCGGGTGGGCGGCCGATCCGCAGTTCACGCACGAGGGCGTCACGCGCTTCTCGCTCAACGACGCGGGGCAGCGCTCCGACCTGCCCTCGATCCACGTCCTCTTCCTCCCCGGCGACACGTCGTGGGCGGGGAACCGCGCCGCGCGCCGCACGCTGGACGCGGTGCAGTGGGTGGGGTCGCTCTTTGGGACGTATCCCTATCCGCAGATCACCAACCTGCACCGGCTGGAGAGCGGCGGCACCGAGTTCCCCATGCTGGTGATGAACGGCTCGGCCAGCGAGGGGCTGATCGTGCACGAGGTCACGCACCAGTGGCTGCACGGCATCCTGGCGAGCAACGAGTGGCGCGAGGGGTGGCTGGACGAGGGCTTCACCTCCTTCGTGACCAACTGGTACACGGAGGAGAAGCTGCGCCGCGAGGGGAACGCGCCCGCGGCCGACACTCTGTGGAACGGCGCCATGCGCACGATCGAGCGGCTGGAGCGCACCGACTCCACGCAGGCGCTCGACCTGCCGGGCGCCTCGTACCGCTCGCCGCGCATCTACAGCCAGATGACGTACAACAAGGGCTCGCTCGTGCTGCGCATGCTGCGCGATTACCTGGGCGAGGCCACCTTTCGCCGCGTCCTGCGCCGCTACTACGACGAGTGGAAGTTCCGGCACCCCACCGGCCGCGACTTCTTCGCGGTGGCCGAGCGGGTGAGCGGGCGCGACCTGGACTGGTTCCGCACGAGCTGGGTGGAGCGCACGGACAAGCTGGACTACTCCGTCGCCTCCGCCGCGAGCACGCGCCTCGCCAACGGCCGCTGGCAGACGCGCGTGGAGCTGGCGCGCACGGGCGATGCGTGGATGCCCGTCACGGTGCGCGCGGGCGATGCCGAACAGCGCGTCACCTCCCGCCTCCGCCGCCAGACCGTCCTGCTGACCTCGCGCGAGCGCCCCGCCGAAGTCGTCGTCGACCCCCGCTGGATCGTGATCGACGCGGACCGCAGCAACAACCGGGCGCCGGTGCGGTGAGCGACCTCTGGCATCAACGTGGGCTCTCGTAACAGCAATTTCACACAGAGACACACAGGATAAAGAAAGGACCAGAAGAGAGAAAACGCTCCTCTCGTTCCTCCTTGTTGGTCTCCCTCCGTGGCTCCGTGTGAGATTGCCGTTGTAGTTCCCCATCCAACCCATTTGCGATTCGCGGCATCCAACCCCTTTGAAGCCCGGTGCGTGATGATGCGCGCCGGGGAAATTCATCCATCAGGGAGGTTGGGATGCTGCGAAAGAACGTTTGCCTGCTGGCCGCGCTGCTCGCCCTGGGCACCGCGGTGGATGCAGCCGCCCAGACGCGGTGCTACGTCTGGCGCGACGGGCGCCGCGTGGAATGCGATCGCGACCGGGAGAGGGAGCGCGAGCGCGAGCGCGAACGGGAGCGCCGCCGCGAGGCCGAGCGCCGCCGCGAACGCGAGCGCGAGAGGCCCCGCACCGTGATCGTGTGGGGCGGGCGCGGCGACCCCGCGCAGTTCGGCGTGCGCGGCGGCTACGACTTCGAAGAGGACGTGGGCACGGCGGGCGCGCAGCTCCGCATCCCGCTGGCGGCCGGGCTGGCGCTGGCGCCGAGCGCGGACGTCTTCTTCAACGACTCGCCCACCGAGTGGCAGATCAACGCCGACCTCCTGCTGCGCCCCGCGGCGCTCGGCGGGCTCTACGGCGGCTTCGGCGCGGCCTTCCTCAACCGCGACTTCGAGCTCGAGGACGACGGCGACACCGAGGTCGGCCTCAACCTGATCCTGGGGCTGGAGAGCGGGCGCATCCGCAACACCAGCGTGCGCCCCTTCGTCGAAGGCCGCTGGACGACGGTGGAGGACTACGACGCATTCCGCCTCGCGGCGGGTATCAACGTGCCCATCTCGGGCTTCCGTTGATGCACCGACGGCGCGGGAGATGAATCCCGTGGCGCGGGTGGCGACGTAGCACTTCCAGTCGGACGTCGCTTCCTGTACACATCGGTGAGAATGGACAGTTTGCACGGCGTGGCGCGAGGGATGCGGAGTAGGCCGGGAAGCACCCGCCTTCCCGCACCCCGACCGCGCCGCGCGATGACCCTGAAGCCCCGTCCGGAAGAGCCCCCGGCCGACCCGGAGACAGACCGTCTCCTGGTCGGCCGCGTCGTGCGCGGGGACGAGATCGCGCTGGCCGCCCTCTACGACCGCTGGGCCGATCGCGTATATTCCATCGCGGCGCACGTGATGTCCGCGAGCGACGGGGCGGATGACGTGGTGGAGAGAACCTTTACGCAGATCTGGAAGGATGCGGCTCGATACGACGCGGAGCGGGGCAGCGTGGCGGCCTGGATCGTGATCATCGCGCGAAGCCATGCGCTCACGATGCGGCGCTCCGAGGGGCGGCGCATCCGCCACGACGAGATGCGCAGCCAGTTTGTGCTGGATGAGGGGACGATCACGGCCGCGTCGCCGCTCCAGGAGCTGGAGACGGGCGAGGACCGGCAGGCCGTCCACAAGGCCATGAGCCGCCTTCCCGACGAGCAGGAGCGGGTGGTGCGGATGACCTTCTTCGAGGGGCTCACCCAGGCGGAGATCGCGGAGCGGCTGGGGATTCCGCTCGGCACCGTGAAGACGCGGGTGCGGCTCGCCTTCTCCAAGCTCCGCGCCACGCTGGGCGGACTGCGCGGGGGGGCCGGATGAGCGGCATGGACGAGCACGCCACCCTCCGCGCCGTCGTCGCGTCCAAGCGGCCGGAGACGCTCTCCGAGGACCAGATCGAGCGCCTGCTGAGCCACGCCGCCGACTGCACGGATTGCGCGGCGGAGCTCAACGACTTCGCGGCCGCCGCCATCCTGGCGCAGGCCCCCGAGGTCCGCTTCGCCCCAGAGCGCTCGGCGCGGGTGAAGGAGCGCCTCCTCGCGCGCACCCGGATCCGCGTGGAGCCGGCGGCGCCGACCACGCGCACCGCGAAGCGCCACTGGATTCCGCACGGGAGCGGCTGGCTGGCCGCGGCGGCGATGGGAGTCGCGCTGATCACCCATCACGGCTTCCACGAGCCGCTCCGCGCGGGGTGGCTGGTTGCGGCGGGCTTCGCCATCCTCGCGCTGGGGCTGGGACTCCACGTAAGGGCCCAGAGGCAGAGGCTCGCGGAACTCGAGCAGCGACTCGGAGTGCACGAGGGCGAGCGCGCTGACCGCTGAGGATCGCCACCGGAACGGGGGCACGGAGCGCGTCTCCGTGCCCCGCTTTCGTGCGCGCGGTTCCCCCCTCCGCCCGGACGGGTTAGATTCCCCGCCGAAATCGTAACCCGTTCTCAACAGCCCGCTTCCGGGAAGATGACGCAGCTTCTTCCGCTCCTGCGCGACGGCATCGTGCGCGGCGCGTGCCCACACGACTGCCCCGACACGTGCGCCATGCTGGTGCACGTAAAGGATGGCCGCGCCGTGCGCGTGCAGGGCGACCCGGAGCACCCGGTCACGCAGGGCTTCCTCTGCACCAAGGTCAACCGCTACGTCGAGCGCACCTACCACGCGGACCGGCTCACCACGCCGCTGCGCCGGGTGGGCCCCAAGGGCGAGGGGCGCTTCGAGCCGGCCACGTGGAACGAGGCGCTGGACGACATCGCGCGGCGGCTGAACGAGATCCGCGGCGGACCGCACGGGCCGCAGGCGATCCTGCCCTACTCGTACGCGGGGACGATGGGGCTGGTGCAGGGCGGCTCCATCGACCGGCGCTTCTTCCACCGCATCGGCGCGTCGCTGCTGGACCGCACCATCTGCGCGACGGCGGGGACGGAGGCGTGGAAGGTGACGTACGGCGACCGGATGGGCCCGTCGCCGGAAGAGGCGGAGCACGCGCGCCTCGTCCTGCTGTGGGGCACCAACACGCTGACCTCCAACCCGCACCTGTGGCCGGCGCTGCGCCGCGCGCGCGATGCGGGGGCCCGGATCGTCGCCATCGACCCCATCCGCACGCGCACCGCCGCCCAGTGCGACCAGCACCTCGCCATCCGCCCCGGCACCGACGCGGCGCTGGCGCTGGGGATGATGCACGTCATCTTCCGCGACGGCCTGGAGGACGGCGACTACCTGCGCGGCCACACCGTCGGCTGGGAGGCGTTGCGTGAGAGGGCGCTGCACGAGTGGAGCGTCGAGAGGGCGGCAGCCGAGACCGGGCTGGACGAGGGGACGATCAAGACGCTGGCGCTGGAGTACGCGCGCACCCGCCCCGCCTTCATCCGCCTCAACTACGGGATGCAGCGCCACGCTGGCGGCGGGATGGCCGTGCGCGTGGTCGCGCTCCTCCCCGCGGTGACCGGTGCCTGGCGCGACGTGGGCGGGGGTGCCACGCTGTCCACCTCCGGCGCGTTCAAGGCCAACGGTGCCGCGCTGGAGAAGCCGGAGTGGATCCCGGCCGGCACGCGCACCATCAACATGGTCCAGCTCGGCGACGCGCTCACCCGGCTGGACGCGGGCGTGGGCGGCCCGCCGGTGCAGGCGCTCGTCGTCTACAACTCCAACCCCGCCGCCGTCGCGCCGGACCTGGGGCGCGTGCGCGAGGGGCTGCGCCGCGAGGACCTCTTCACCGTCGTGCTGGAGCACTTCCGCACGGACACGGCGGACTACGCGGACTGGATCCTTCCCGCGACGACGCAGCTGGAGCACTGGGACGTGCACACCTCGTACGGGCACCTGTACGTCACCCTCAACCGCCCCTCGATCCCGCCGGTCGGCGACAGCCTCCCGAACTCCGAGATCTTTCGCCGCATCGCCGCCCGCATGGGGCTGAGCGATCCTGAGATCCAGGAGACGGACCTGGAGCTGATCGAGCAGGCCCTCGACTCGCCCAACCCGGCGCTGCGCGCGGTCACGCTGGAGGAGTTGCTGGAGAAGGGCTGCGTGCGGCTCGCCGTTCCGAAACCGTTCCTGCCGTACGCGGGCCCGGCGCGGCTCAACACGCCCACGGGCAAGATCCAGATCGTGGCGCCGGAGCTGGCGGCGATGGGGCTGGACCCCGTCCCGACCTTTACGCCCCCGGCCGAGAGCGCGGCGGCGGACCCGCGGCGCGCCGCGCGCTTCCCGCTGATGCTTCTTTCGCCACCGGAGCACCAGTTCATGAACAGCACCTTCGTCAACATCCCCGCCCTGCGAAAGGCGGCGGGGGAGGCGAAGATCCTGCTGCACCCCAACGAAGCCGCCGTCCGCGGCATCCGCGAGGGCGACCGCGTGCGAAGCTGGAACGACCGCGGCGACTTCTTCGCCCTCGCCGTCGTCACCGACGACGTGCGCCCTGGCGTGGCGGTCTCCTACGGCGTGCGCTGGGCGCGGCTTTCGGAGGGCGGCAAGACGGTGAACGACACCACCTCGCAGGGCGTCACGGACATGGGCGGCGGCGCCGTATTCTACGACAACGCCGTCGAGGTGGAGGTCGCGGCGTGAAGGGGCTGCGCATCCTCTACGTCTCCCACTCCTTCCCTCTGCGCGGCCAGCCCCTCTCCAACGTCGGCGGGATGCAGCGCGTGGCCACCGGGCTCCACGACGCGCTCGCCCTCCATCCGGGCGTCGAGCTGCACTCGCACGTGCTGGAGACTTCGTGGAAGGCCACGCCGTACCGGATGCCGGGCTACATGGCCGGCCTCCTGCGCCGCATCCCGCGCACCGTGGCGCGCGAGAAGATCGACGTGGTCCTCTTCTCCTCGATGGTCACCGCCTCGCTCTCCGTCGCCCTACGCGCGGCGGTCACGCGAGGCGGCGCGCGTATGGCCGCCATCCCGGTGGGCCGCGACGTGACGCTCCCCACGCCGGGGTACCAGTGGCTGGTGCCGCGCGTGTTCGGCGCGCTGGACCTGGTCTTCCCCATCAGCCGCGCCACGGGCCAGGAGTGCCTCCTCCGTGGCCTGCCGGAGTCCAAGATGCACGTCGTGCCCTGCGGCGTGGACACGGCGCTCTTTGCCCCGCCGCACGACCGCGCCGCCGCCCGCCGCGAGCTCCTCGCCGCCATCGGCGAGACGGTGCCGGACGACACGCTGATCCTGTGCAGCGTGGGGCGACATCAGGAGCGAAAGGGCTTCCACTGGTTCGTGGACGCCGTGATGCCGCGCCTCCCGCGTGACGTCCTTTACCTGGTGACGGGCGAGGGCCCCACCACGCCCCAGATCCAGGCTGCCATCGAGCGCCGCGCCCTCGCCGGCCGCGTGCGGATGCTGGGCAAGGTGAGCGAGGAGATGCTCCGCACCCTGTACCGCGGCGGCGACCTCTTCGTGATGCCCAACATCCACGTCCCCGGCGACATCGAGGGCTTCGGCGTGGTGATGCTGGAGGCGGGGCTGTGCGGAATGCCCGTCCTCGCGGCGGAGCTGGAGGGGATCAGCGACGTGGTTCGCGAGGGCGAGAACGGCCACCTGGTTCCCACCCGCGACGCCGAAGCCTTCGCCGCCACCATCCTCCGCCACCGCGCAAACCGTGCGGGCCTGGCGGAAGCATCGCGCAGAGCGGCTGCGCACACGGCGGCGAACTTCTCGTGGACGGCGATCGCGGGGAGGTTCGTGGGGTTGCTGGGGTAGGCTCGCGGGCCCCCTCCCCCGCTCGTTCCTCGCGGCCCCTCCCCCAAAACAACCTGGGGGAGGGGCGCACGCATGCATCCGTGCGCGTCCAACCGATCCGGTAGGGGCGCGATTTATCGGCGATTTATCGCGCCCGTGTCCGACGCTGCTCCACCGCCCTGACGCGCATCGATGCCTCGCAGGGGCAGACCTGCGTGTCTACCCGCCTTTCCCAGCCTCGACGGCGGCCCATTCGCACCCAAAACCAGGTAGGGGCCGCCCCAGGTGGCTGCCCGTGTCTTCCCCGCCACCGCCGCCTGGCGCTCCGGTTCACGACATCGGTCGCGGCCGGCCTTCAGGATGACAGGACGCCCCTCCCCCAGGTAGTTATTGGGGGAGGGGCGGCGAGGAACGAGTGGGAGAGGGCCCGCAATGCCCGCCTACCCATCCCACTCGTCCCGCAGCACGCCGTACAGCTCGATGTCCTCGAACACGCCCCACTTGAGCACGTGCGCGCGCAGCCTCCCCTCGTGCGTCATGCCCAGCTTGCGCATGACGGCGCCGGAGGCGGGGTTGCGGGTGTAGAAGTGCGCGTAGACCCGCCGCACCCCCAGCCGCGTGAAGGCGTAGTCGATCACCGCGCGCGCCGCCTCGGTCGCCACGCCGCGCCCCCAGTACTCGCGCCCCACCCAGTAGCCGATCTCGGCACGCGCGTGGGGCAGCTCCAGCCGCAGTCCGCACGTCCCCACCAGCTCGCCGCCGTCGTGCAGCGCGATCCCGAACACCACCGCCTCGCCGCTGTCGTACGCCTGCGGCAGGGTGCCGATCCACAGCTCGGCCGCGCCGTCCGGGTAGGGGTGCGGGATGTTGAGCGTGGTGGAGGCCACCTCCTTGTCGCCCGCGAGCCGCTGCACCGCCGGGGCGTCCGCGGGGGTCAGCGGGCGCAGGAGCAGCCGCACCGTATCCAGCGAAGGCTGCCGCGCGATGGTGGGCACGGTTTCCATACCACTACTCCTCGGGTCAGAAAGGTGAGGCTGGCCGCGGGGCATCTTCCGCGCCTGCCCCGGTGTGGTGTCACGAAACGGCTGGCCTCACGCAGAGGCGCAGAGACGCAGGGGAGAAACAACAGAGAAAAGCATCACACAGAGGGCACAGAGGGAACTTCAAGCCACAGAGGAAACTCTTTTGCTTTTCTCTCTGTGGCTCCGTGTCTCTGTGTGAGCCCCGCCGTTGCTGTTCTCTCCTGCGTCTCTGCGCCTCTGCGTGAGATGCAGTTGGGAACTCAGCGCGTCACTGCGGCCCCGGGCGCACTACGGGATGCGGCCAGGCTCATCACGAACGCCGCGGCGATGCCCAGGACGAGCATCAGGCTCCACAGCACCACCGCCCCGGCGCGTTCCAGCACCACCGTTCCCGCCCACGGGCCGACTGTGAAGGCGAGGCCGAACGACATCGTGTAGGCGCCCATGTACTCGCCCCGCCGCTCCGCGGGCGCCACGTCGGCGACGTAGGCGGCGGTGCCGGGGAAGAGGATCATCTCGCCGAAAGTCCACACGAGCGTGCACAGCACCAGGTGCCAGGGGAGCGAGGCGAGCGCCATCGACCCGAAGCCCACGCCGCACAGGATGCACCCCAGCACCAGCGTGCGCCGGTGCGGCCACCCCGCCATCGCCAGGTTCAGCGGCACTTCCAGCAGCACGATCAGCACCGTGTTGATCAGGAAGAGGATGCCGAAGAGCGCGGCGGAAAGCCCCAGGTCGCGCACCAGGAAGAGGGGCATGGCGGCGGAGTGCTGGAAGAAGATGATCCCCACCAGGAAGCTTCCCGCCAGGAAGAGGAGGAATCGCCCGTCCGCCAGCGCGCGCGGGCTCAGCTGAGGCACCGCGGCGGCCTCGGCCACGGGGACGCCGCGCGCGCTCCGCAGAGCCGTCATGCGCCGCGAGGCCACCGCCAGCACCACCCCGGCGGCCAGCGAGCTCGCCCCGTCCACCACGAAGAGGATGGGAAAGGAGAGCGTCGCCAGCAGCCCGCCCGCCGCCGGCCCGATGCTCATCCCCAGGTTCACGGCCAGCCGGTTGAGCGAGACGGCCGCCCTGCGCTGCTCCGGCGCCGTGGTCTCCGCCAGCGCGGCGAGGCTGGCGGGGCGGATCGCCTCCCCCGCGAGCGACCACGCCAGCGTCAGCGCCAGCACCGCCGGAAAGGAGTGCGCCAGCGGAAAGAGGAGGAGGAGCGCTCCCGAGAGGAAGAGCGAGATCTCCATCACCCGCAGCGCCCCCAGCCGGTCGCACAGCCGCCCCGCCACCGGCGCGCTGCACAGGCTGCCGATGCCGTACACGGTCAGCGCCGCCCCCGCGGTCTGCGCCGGCAGCCGCATGTGCTGCGTGAGGTAGAGCACCAGGAAGGGGAGCGCCATCGTCCCCGTGCGGTTCACCAGCGTGGTGGCGAAGAGGAGCCACACGTCCGCCGGAAGACCGCGCAGGCCGCGCCAGGGGTTGGGGATCGCCACCGTCTCGTGCGTGAAAATGAGGGCGGCCCCCGCCGTGGGGGCCGCCCTCCAACTTATCTCCGCGAACGCCGCACGCAAAACGTCCGGACGGCCGCGGGTGCGGCCGCCCGGACCGAGCGCTCGGCCGGACCAGATCCCTACGGCTTGATCAGGCGCAGGAAGCGGAGCAGGATGGGGAAGAAGCGTCCAAGGGCCTTGGTGACGAAGCCCAGGACCACCGTGTTCAGGATGAGGCGTAGCAGGAACATGGGGATGCCGCGGTCAGGGTGGCGCGTCGCTCGTGAGGGTCCCTACGCGGCGCCCGCCGCGCGGGTTTCAAAGCTACGGCGTCGTCGCCGCCTTCAGCTCCTGCGCCGATACCTCGAACAGCCGCGACCACAGCTTCCCGGTAACGAAGAGCCGCCCCGTCGCCTCATCGTACGCGATCCCGTTCGGCACCGCCTCCGAGTCGGCGGCGGTGGCTTCGGGAAGGAGGTCGCCCACGTCCAGCCACCCGATCACGTGCCCGTCGCGCGGATCGATGCGGGCGATCCAGTCCTTGTGCCACACGTTCGCCCAGATCTCGCCGCGCACCCACTCCAGCTCGTTGAGCTGGTCCACGTACTCCGTCCCGTTCTTCACCTCCAGCGTCTTCGTCACCTGGAAGCTGTTGGGATCGATGAAGCGCAGCGCCGACGATCCGTCGCTCAGGATCAGCGAAGTGCCGTCGGTGGTCAGCCCCCACCCCTCACCCTCGTACCGAAAGGTGCCGGTCTGCTTGAAGGTGGTGAGGTCGTAGATGAAGGCGATGCCGTTCTGCCAGGTGAGCTGGAAGGCGCGGTTCCCGATCACGGCCAGCCCCTCGGCGAAGTACTCCTTGGGGAGGTCGACGCGCTGCAGCACCTCGCCCGTCTCCAGCTTCACGCGCCGCAGCGACGACTCGCCGAAGCGGCCGGTGCTCTCCAGCAGCTCGCCGTTGCGGAAGACGAGCCCCTGCGTGAACGCCTTGGGGTCGTGCGGATAGCTGCGGACGATCGTCACCGGCCGCACCGGTGCGCCGGTCTCGGTGGCGGCGTTGGAATCGTCGCCGCACGCGCCAAAGGTGGCGGCGGATGCCATCAGGGCACCGGCGATGAGGGTTCGGCTGCGGAGTCGTCGCATCGTGTTGCCGGGGAGCGCGTTCGTGTTCTGGAGATTAGCGCGGAAGTCGGCGCGGGGCAAACTCAGCTGGAACAATCACACAGAGAGCACGGAGGAAACTACAAGCAGCAGAGAAACACTTCTGGGGTTCTTTCAGTTCCCTCTGTGTCTCTGTGTGATGGTGTTACCCCGCTTCGCCCACTTCGAACGCACGCAGCCGGCGGATGGCGAAGAGGACCGCGCCCACGGCGAACACCACGGACATCACGGCGGCGGCGCCGGGCGTGATGTTGGCGTCGAACACGTGGTCGGGAAGGCCCGCGATCAGCTGGGCGAGAGTGAGGATGAACTGGATGATGCTGAGATAACGCGCGCCGGGGGCCTGCGTCGCGATGATCCCCTCCCACACGACGACGTACACGAGCCCCGCCACCAGCGCGCGCCGCGTCACCAGGCTCAGCGCCACGAAGACCGCCGAGTAAAGCAGCGCTCCCACCGCCACCGCCACGGCGAAGGCCATCCCGATCGTCCTGGGCTCGATGACGCCGGCAACGGGCACCACCAGCAGCGCCGCGGGGGCCGTCAGCAGGGTGGTTACGGCGGCGGCCACCAGCACGCGCGTCAGGACGATGCGCCAGCGCGCCACCGGTTTCGAGAGGACGTACAGCGCCGTCCCATCGTCGATTTCCGCGCCGAAGACCCCCGTGGCGATCACGAGCGCGATGATGGGAAGGATGACCGGGAGGATGATCATCGTCTCCAGCTCGATGACGTTGGTCAGCGCGGCGTCGCCGCCGCGGCGGAAGAGGGCGGCGATCAGGACGGGAGAGAGCCCGAATGCGGCCAGCACCAGCGCACGGCGCCGCGCCAGGATCTGCCGCGCGGTCACCGACGCGAGCGCGCGCTCCACGGCCAGGATCATCGTTGCACCAGGTAGGAGAAGACGCTCTCGAGCGATTCGTCGGAGGGGCGCACCTCGCGCAGCGTGACGCCCATTGCGCGCGCCACTTTCGGCAGCGCGTGCGCAAAGGCGCTGCGGTCCTCGGTACGCACCGTCAGCCCCGCGGACGACAGCTCCGCGCCCGCGACCGAGGGGTCGGCGAAGAGGGCGGCGGCAAGGCGCCGGTCGTCGCTGGAGCGCAGGACAAAGGTGTGCGGGCGGTCCGTCATCAGCCGCCGGATCTCGCGGAAGTGCCCCGACGCCGCCAATCGCCCCGCCACCAGCACGAGCACGCTGTCCGCCAGGCGGTCCAGCTCCTCCAGGATGTGCGACGAGATCAGCACCGTGCGCCCCGCGTCCGCCTGGGCGCGGAGGAGCTCCATCATGTGCAGGCGCTGGCCGGGGTCCATTCCGTTGAACGGCTCGTCCAGCAGCAGGATGCGCGGGTCGTGCACCAGCGCGCCGGCCACCTTGGCGCGCTGCCGCATCCCCTTGGAAAAGGTGCCGATCTTACGGTCCGCCGCGCCGAGCAGGTCCACCTCTTCCAGCGCGCGCTCGGTGGCGCCGGCCGGGTCCGCGACGCCCTGCATCACGGCGTTGAAGCGCACGAACTCGCGGGCCGTGAGAAAGGGCTGCACCGCTTCGCGCTCCGGCACCAGGCCCAGGGCGCGGTACGCCTCCGGGTTGCGCCATGCGGGCCGGCCCTCCACCAGCACACTGCCGGCGGATGGAGCCAGGAAGCCGGCCATCATGTGCAGCAGGGTGGATTTGCCGGCACCGTTGGGCCCCAGCAGCCCCGTGATCCCCGCGGCGAGCGAAAAGGAGACGTCGTTGATGGCCACCACGTTGCCGTACCAGCGAGACGCGCCGCGCAACTCCAGCGCGGGCGTGTTGGGCGCGAACGCGGCGCTCACGTGCGCACCCGCGAGTAGCGCGCAAAGATCGCGAGTGACGCCAGCACCACCAGCGCGACCGCCATCCCCGCGTAGCCCAGCCCGCCGACGGGGTTCGGCGGAACGGGCCCGCCACCCGGCCCGGTCGGCTGGACGTCGAAGAGCCAGCGCATCAGGCCGGCCAGCACGAGCAGGGGGCTCATCAGCGTGCCATACCCGGGCACTCCCGTGGCGCTGTTCTTCTGCACGATCGCGGAGACGACGGCCGTCAGGAACATCGTCCCAAAGATGGCGGCGGTCCCCAGCGCGCGGCGCGCCGTGAACGACGCCAGCGCCACCGAAATCGAGCCCATCACGGCCGCAATTGCCAATGTGGAAGCCAGCACGGGAAGGACGGAGCCCCGCTCCGCGCGCAGCACGGCGCCCACGTCGCTCGCCGCGGCCAGGCGGCCGATGAAGAGCAGGGCCATGGGCGTCAGCGCCAGGATCCAGACGGTGGCGGCCATCGCCAGGAGCTTGGCCCCCGCGTAGTCGCCCCGGCGCAGCGGTCGCGAGAAGTACAGCGGCAGCACGCGGTGATGCTGGTCGGTGCTCACCAGCTCCGGCGCCTGCGCCGCGCAGAACAGCAGCACGAGCGGCTGCACGTAACGGAAGTAGCTCGAATACTCCAGCAGCTTTCCCTCCCCCTGGGATACGATCCCCACCAGCACCTGGACGACCGCGGGCATGCAGACGAGGAAGAGCAGCAGGAACGGGATGATCAGCGCCTTGCCGCCGCGCCCCAGCCCCCACGCCTGGCGCAGCGAGTGGACGAAGAGGGTGCGGAACGCGTATCCGCGCCCCAGCCGCGCCCCCTCGTAGCGCTGGTACCCGATGTCGTAGATGACTCCTGCTTCAGCGGCGCGGCGCATGCGCGTCTCCGGTGGCCGGGGTGCGGAAGAGCTCCTGCAGCGAGTGGCGGCGAGGCTCCATCCTCACCAGCGCGAGCCCCAGGTCGGCGGCGGCGTCTCGCACCGCGTCGTACGGCCCGTCGCCGCGCAGGGGGAGGAGGAGGAGCGATCCCTCCGCATGCGCCTCCACCCCGTCGGCTGTGAGGCGGGCGAGCAGCTCGTCGGTCCCTTCATCCACCTCCACCGCGAGCACCCCTTCCTCGCCCGTGAACGAGCCGAGCGGCGCCGCGCTCAGCAGCCGCCCTCCGTCTATGGCCACCAGGAAGTCGCACACCCGCTCGATCTCCCCCAGCAGGTGCGAGCAGACGAGCACCGCGATGCCGAACTCGGTGCCGGTGCGCTCGATCAGCTCCAGCATCTCGTCGCGCCCGGCGGGGTCCAGGCCGTTGGTGGGCTCGTCCAGCAGGAGGAGCCGGGGGTCGTGCACCAGCGCCTGCGCCAGCTTCACCCGCTGCTTCATCCCGGTGCTGTAGCCACTGACGGGCCGGTAGCGCTCCTCGTAGAGCCCCACGTGGCGAAGCATCTCGGCGGTGCGCTCGCGGGCGGCGGCACGCGGCAGCCCCGCCAGCCGCCCCATGTGCGACACCAGCTCGGTGGCGGTGAGCTGGGGCGGAAGGCAGTCGTGCTCGGGCATGTAGCCCACGAGCTGGCGCACGGCCAGGCTGTCGGCGATGGCGTCGCGGTCCAGCACGCGCACGGTGCCCTGCGTGGGCGTCAGCAGCCCCAGCAGGATCTTGATGAAGGTGCTCTTTCCCGCTCCGTTGGCGCCCACGAACCCGATGATCCCGGGCTCCAGCTCCAGCGACAGCCCATCCAGCGCGGTCACGCCGCCGGGGTAGCGGTGGGTAAGGTCCTGCACGGAGATCAGCGGCATTCGGGGGACGGCTTTAGGGGGAGGATCGGCGGGGAAGTGCGTTGGTGCGTGAGTGCGTTGGCGCGCACCGGATTTTAGCGGTGATCGAGGAATCTAGCCAGCGCGGAAAGGGGCCGGCATGCCCCGCCGGCCCCTCGAAAACGCACATGTCATCCTGAGAGAGCCGCCTCCACGGCTCTGCACCACGGCTCCGGACTCCTGCGGCGACCGAAGGATCTAGCCGGCGGAGCAAGAGGCCGGCGCGACACGACGGACCTCTCGGCACGCGCAGTAGATCCTTCGCTCCGCGCCACAGTACCGCCCCGGGCTGAGGCCGGCGACGCGCGTCGCTCAGGATGACAAAGGGGGGGGTAGCCTTGAGTTCCTGCCTGCTGTCCTCCCCCTCCTGTCCTACAGTCCCGCCGCCGTTCCCTGTCCCCCGCTGTTCCGCACTAACGCACTTCAGTAGATGTAGACCGCGGTCCCCACCGGCACCGTATGGTAGATGTAACTGATGTCCTGGTCCTTCATCCGGATGCAGCCGTGGGTGGCGGCCTGGCCGATGGAGTCCTGGTGCGGGGTGCCGTGGATCATGTAGCCGTCGCCCAGCGCCAGCTTGAAGGCACCCAGCTCCCCCTCCACGCGGCGGTTGGCGGTTCCCAGCGGCGGGATGAAGAGGGTGTCGCCGTAGATCACCTCCTCGTCCGCCGGGATCGGCTCGAAGCGGCCGGCCACGACGCGCCCGATCCGCTCGCCTCGCACCTCCAGGCGGCTGCGGTCGGGGAGGGTGATGGGGCGCCCGCGCTCCAGCCGCACGAGCTTCCAGCTGCTGTCGCGCGCCAGCTCCACGTAGTGCCAATCCGGCGGCGTCCAGACGGGGTTGGTCTCCTTGCTCCGCACCCGGCGGACGCCGAACGGCGTGGTGAAGTTCCACCGCGCGCCGCCGAACGAGAGCTCCGTCCCCTTGCCGACGGCGATGGGCGCGGAGTACAGCGTGTCGCCGTTGTCCATCGACCAGAGCCGCCGCTCGTCCAGCGAGACGATGAGGCGCCTTCCGCGAGCCGTGCGCGCCGCCTCCTCCACCTGCTCGCGGGTCATGGGCCGGGCGCGCGGGCGCGGACGGGCCGCAGGCGCGGGCATGGCCTGCGGGCGCGCCGCGGCGACGGGGCGCGCCAGGGGAGCGCGCGCATCCGGCTGCTGCGCGGCCAGCGGCAACGCCGCGGCGGCGAGCACCACGCCGGCGAGCGCGGCGCGGAGACGGTCTGGATGAAAGAGCCGCATCATGGGAGCACTGCTACGGGACCACGAAGTGCGATGCGCCGCCGCCGGGGAGGACGCCCCTCCCCGGCGGTAGCAAAAAAGGGATGCTAGCTGTCCTTGCGGACCCGCATCCCCTGGCGCATCCCGTTGTTGTCGTTCATGCCGCCGCTGTTCATCCCGCCGTTGTTCATGTTCTGGCCGTTCATGTTCGTGCCGTTGTTCATGTTCTGGCCCTGCTGGAGATTGTTCTGGTTCTGGCCCTGCATGGTGCCCTGCTGGCCCTGCATGTTCTGCCCCTGCTGCATGGTGCCCTGCGTGTTGTTCTGGCCCTGCTGCATGGTGCCCTGCGTGGTCTGCCCCTGCTGGGTGGTGTGGCCCTGGTGATTCTGGCCCTGCTGCATCCGCATGGTGTCCTGCTGCTGCGTGGTCTGTCCCGAGGTCGTCGTCTGCCCGGAGGTGGTCTGGGCGGCGGCGGCGCCGGCAGTGGCGGCCGTCAGCATACAGGCCAGGGCGAGCGTGCGAGTGGCGTTCATGGTGTCCTCCAACGTTCGGTGAATGCGTGGGGGGCCAGCGTACGGCCCCCGAAAAGAGCGGAGCACCTCGAAGCAAAAAGTGTCCCCCGGCGCGTAACACGAAGCCCCGGGCGCGCATGGCTGCGCGCCCGGGGCCATCTGCTACCGGAAAGGGTTCAGAGCGACGGCGAGCCGTCTCCCTCCGCGCTGCTCGCACCCGCACCGGAGCGCGGCCCGAACGTCTCCTCGATGGGCGGATCGGCACGCTTGGTGTCGTCCGTCATCACCGGCCACGGATCGCCGGCGGCCGTCCCGCTTCCCGTCGTGGAGCCGGTGCTCGCGCCGGCCGTCCCGCCCGTCGCCGGGCTCGTGGTGGAGCCGGCCGGAGTGCTCGACGTCGTCCCGGCCGTGGATGCGCCTTCCGTGGTGCCGTGGCGTGCCTGCGCGCGGTCGGCGCGGGTGTCCAGGTCCTGGCGAAGCCCGTCGAGCGCGCCCTGCACGCGCGAGATCAGCGCGTCCAGCCGGGGCTGGATCTCGGAGACGAACTCGTCCACCTTGGGCCGGGCCCGCGCCCGCGCCTCGTCCACCTTGGGGCGGATGTCGTCGAGCGCCGAATCCACCCGCTGGTCCAGCTCCTGGAAGGCGTTTTTGAGCTTGGGCCTGAGCTCCGAGAGCGCCGCGTCGATCTTGGACGCGATCTCCTCCAGCGGGTCACGCCTCTTGCCGCCCGTGCTGCCGGTGCTCCCCGCCGTCTCATCGGCACCCAGGCCGGGCGATCCGTCGCCCGCGCCCGCGGCGCCCGGACCGGTGCCGCCGTAGCCCGGGCCCGTGCCGCTGAAGCCCCCGCCGGCCCCGCTCCCGCCCGAGCTGCCGAAGGGGTCGTTGGTTGAATCGGTCATCGAGTTCTCTCCCGTGCTGTGCGCGAATGGGCGCCGGCTGCTCCGGCGCACCCCGAATGGTACGGATCACGTCCCGCGTGGTTTCGTCTTCCGCACCCCGCATGCCGCGTGGCTCTTTCGCCGTGGGCCGGTGTGCGGCATTTTTAGCACCCACGCGCCCGTCCATCACCCACGACGCCCCGGACCCATGCGACTCCTTTCCACGCTCCTCCTGGCCCTCGCCGCGCTCCCGGGCGCGCTGCACGCCCAGCGCGGCGACCTGCTGGTGGTGGCGAACAAGCAGGCCGCCACCGCCACCCTTCTCGACGTGGCGTCGGGGCGCACGGTTGCGACCCTCCCCACCGGCGTCGGCCCGCACGAGGTCGCCGTGTCGCGCGACGGGCGCTGGGCGGTGGTTACCAACTACGGCGCGCAGACGCCGGGCAGCTCGCTCACCCTCATCGACCTGGACCGCCGCGCCGTCACCAAGACCATACCGCTCGGCGAGTACCGGCGCCCGCACGGCGCCGCCTTCCTCCCCAACGGGCAGCTCGCGGTGACGGTGGAGACGAACCGCGCCGTGCTGATCGTGGACCTGAACCGCGGCACGGTGCTGCGCGCCCTCCCCACGGGCGAGGCGGGGTCGCACATGCTATCCGTTTCGCCGGACGGGCGCACGATCTACACGGCCAACATGGGCGGCGGCTCGGTGACGGCGCTGGACGCGACGGGGCGCACCCCCGCCCGCACCGCCAAGGTGGCGCCGCGAACCGAAGGGATCGCGCTGTCGCCGGACGGGCGGCGGCTCTGGGTCGGGAGCAACCAGGACAACACCGTCATCGTGCTCGACGCGGCCACGCTGGCGCCGCTGGACACGCTTCCGGCCCCCGGCCTCCCCTACCGCCTGGCCCTGACGCCCGACGGCCGCCGCGCCGTCGTCTCCAACCCGATGCTGGGCGCGGTGCGGGTGTTCGACGCGGCCGCCCCGCGTGAGACCGCGCTGGTGCAGATCCCCGCCGGCACCGCGGGCGAGGGCGGCGCCGGCCCCGTGGGCTTTGCGCTCTCCCCGGACGGGCGCACGGCGTTCGTCGCGCTCCAGGGCCGCAACCAGGTGGGGGTGCTGGACCTCGCCACCGGCACCCTCACCCGCTACATGGACGTGGGCACTGGCCCGGACGGGATCGCCTACGCCCGGCGCCGCCGGTAGCGAGGGCGCGATGCCCGGTTCACGGGCGGAGCGGACGAGGCGAACGGTGTCCACTCGTGGCGTAAGATAACTGGTTGGCGACGCTCGCGGAAACGCGAGCGTCGCTTTTCTTTGGACTCTCTGCTGGACTGCACTTCCATCGTGCCGGTGTGAACCATGAAACATTAATGGAAAAATATTGTATTTCCTTGCCTGCCGCTTTTACCTTCGGTTCAGGACTCACCCGCGGCACATCTGCCACGGGACGTTCCCCGCGTGGTGCTGCCCCGAGGAGAGAGCGATGGTAAAGAATCGCGTGTGGATGACGACGTTTGCGGCGCTGGCGATGGCCGCGGCAGGGTGCGGGGAGGCGCCCACCTCCCCAACCCCGGATGGAAAGGCGCGGAGCGGTCAGACCTGCACGAACGTGCCGGGCTCCGTGGTGATCAATGGCCTGGGCGGCTTCTATCCCGCAGGGGACCCGGGTTTCGGGATCAGCGCACAGGTGACCGACACGGGCGGGTGCAACATCACGAGTTCCGTCAATATCCAATGGAGCAGCAACAACTCCTGGGTGGCGGACGTGGTGGGCGGGGGCAGCGGCGCCTTCGTCTATCCCAAGAACCCCGGGTCGGCGTTGATCATGGCGCACGCCAGCAACGGCAACGGATCGGTTGCCGACTACAGGTGGGTCGACATCGGCGCCCGGCGGGTCGCCACCAGCATCCAGGTGACTCCCGGCCAGATACGGACGATGTACGGATACCAGGTCCTGTTCACGGCCAAGGCGAAGGACCAGTACGGCGATGAGATCAGCGCCGGCAGCATCACGTGGTCCACGAGCAACCCGTCGATCGCCAGCATCCAGCAGAACGGAATGGCAACCGGAACCGGGGTCGGCACCGTGACGGTGTACGCGTCCTCCGGCGGCCTCAGCGGGACCGCCTCGCTCAAAGTCGATCCCGACATCTACATGTCCGGTCCCACGTACGCCTACGAACAGGCGGTGTACGTGACGGGCCAGGCGGCGCCGGGTGGCTCGTACCACTACACGTGGATGGTGGACCGCTGCACGAACACCCAGGGCGGGTGCAACTTCAACGACACCGAGCCTCCCTTCGCCTCCGGGATGAACCTGACGACTGTCGAGGTCGGGGTGTCGCGCCACGACCACTGGGTGGACGTGATCGTGGAGATCCGGCAGACGGCGGGGGGGCCGGTGATGTCCGCCAACACCTTCACGATCCATGGCGCGGGTGAGGCCGACACCGGCAGCGGGTGCGCGCCGGAAGTGATCCTCTGCTGATGTAAGAAAGTGCGTGAGTGCGTGAGTGCGTAAGTGCGTTTGGATTCAGCGCACTAACGCACTCACGCACTATCGCGCCTGTTCCGGCGTCCGCTCGACATCCATCCATCCACGTGCCATATTAGCGCCCGGGCCCACCCGGCCCGCCTTCTACCCCAAGCACAGTGGCTGACGATGGCAACCGTTGACCTCGCGACCGGCGGCGCGCCGCTGACGGTCCTCAGCGAAGACGAGCAGATGTTCCGCGACCTGGTGCGCGGTTTTGCGGAGGAGAGCGTCCGCCCCCTCGTCCACGAGATGGACGAGCACCAGAAGATGTCCACCGACCTCATCCCCCAGTTCTTTGAGATGGGGCTGATGGGGATCGAGGTGCCCGAGGAGCACGGCGGCACCGGCGCCTCCTTCTTCACCGCCGCGCTGGTGGTGGAGGAGCTCAGCCGCGTGGATGCCAGCGTGGGCGTTTTCGTGGACGTGCAGAACACCCTCGTCAACAACGCCTTCCTGCGCTGGGGGAGCGAGGCGCTCAAGTCCAAGTACCTCCCGCAGCTCTCCGCCGAGAAGGTAGGCGCCTACGCCCTCTCCGAGGCCGGCTCCGGGTCGGATGCCTTTGCGCTCACCACCAAAGCGGTGAAGGCGGACGGCGGCTTCCGCGTCACCGGGCGCAAGCTGTGGATCACCAACGGCGGCGAGGCGGAGATCTTCATCGTCTTCGCCAACGCCGATCCGTCGGCCGGCTACAAGGGGATCACGGCGTTCATCGTGGAGAAGGGCTTCGACGGCTTCGCGGTCGGCAAGAAGGAGGACAAGCTCGGCATCCGCGCATCGTCCACCACCGAGCTGATCCTGGAAGACGTCTTCGTCCCGGACGAGAACGTGCTGGGCGAGGTGGGGAAGGGGTACAAGACGGCCATCGAGACGCTCAACGAGGGCCGCATCGGCATCGGCGCGCAGATGATCGGGATCGGGCAGGGGGCGCTGGACGCCACGGTGAAGTACGTGCAGGAGCGCGAGCAGTTCGGCAAGCGCATCGCCGACTTCCAGGGCGTGCAGTTCCAGCTCGCGCAGATGGCCACCGAGCTGGAGGCCGCGCGCCTGATGGTGTACAACGCCGCCCGCCTCAAGGACGCCGGCCTCCCCTTCCTGCAGGAAGCGGCCATGGGCAAGCTCTTCTCGTCGCAGGTCGCGCAGAAGATCACCTCCACCTGCGTGGATCTGTACGGCGGCTACGGCTTCACCCGCGAGTACCCGGTCGAGAAGTTCTACCGCGACTCCAAGATCGGCTCCATCTACGAAGGCACCAGCAACATGCAGCTCCAGACGATCGCGAAGGGGCTGATGAAGTAGCCCGTCGACGGCACGCATTCGGAATTGGGCGGTCCTGATACCACTCAGGGCCGCCCAATTTCGTTCAGGTGCATACGGACGCTGGACCTCTCTCAGCTGCGGCCGAACGGTTACACCTTGCCCGCTTTAGGCCGCTCGGCTCAGAAAAGAAAGTGAAGCCGTATGGCTTCATCTTGCATATCGTAGGCGATCGACTACATTTCAGAGACTTCTGCGGACCGAGCCCCTGGACTCTCAATCGACAACCATGCTGATCCGAACCATGCCGGATCTCGCCGGTTTTGCGCGAGATCGTCGAAAACAGCTGCGCTGGTCTCAGACTGAGCTCGCGGAGAAGCTTGGGACTTCGCGCTCGTGGGTGTCAGACATGGAGCATGGAAAGGAGACAGCAGAGATCGGCCTCATCCTGAAGGCGCTACGGATTCTCGGGCTGCTGGTCGAGTTGCGGGAGTCGTATGTGGAGCGCGACGGACAGGCGACCCAGAAGGGAGAGTATCGACCCATGGTCGGGAAGCTCATTGCCCGGAGCATCCGGAGTGACGTCGTACGCGAGCCCGGAGAAGGCCGCCCTTTGCTCACACGGGGTGGAAAGAGCCTTTCAGCCTCACGCGGAGCGCGCAAGCCGCCGCGCCGGCTGAGCTGAGATGCCGCGCGAGCTGATTGTGCTGATGGCCGGGCAGATGCTCGGAACGCTGAGCCAGAACTCCCGCGGCGACCTGGCCCTCACGTACGCCCCGGAGTGGCGGGACCATCCCGATTCGTACGCGCTCTCCCTCTCGATGCCCCTCGCCAGCCGTACGCACGGCGACAGCGTCGTCCGGCCGTACCTGGAAGGGCTGCTTCCAGACAGCCAGGGTGTTCTTGAGCGCTGGGCGCGGCAGCTCCACACTTCCGCGCGCAACCCGTTCGGGCTGCTCGCGCACATGGGTGAAGACTGTGCCGGGGCCGTACAGATCGTGCCGGCGGACCGCCTCGAAAGCCTGCTCGCGCCGAGCCGCGACTCCGTGCGATGGCTGAGCGAAGCGGAAGTCGCGAAGCGGTTGCGCGACCTCGTGGAGAACCATGGAACCGGGCGCGACTCCAGCGACCGGGGCTACTTCAGCCTGGCCGGCGCCCAGCCGAAGACCGTGCTCACCCTGGAGGGAGGTCGCTGGGGTGTTCCATCGGGCGCGGTACCATCCACGCACATTCTGAAGCCACCCGCGTTGGATCTGGACGGCTTCGCCATCAACGAGCATCTGTGCCTCACCCTTGTCGATGAGCTGGGGCTGTGGACGACGAAATCCGAAGTGCACTCGTTCGATGGCGAGACCACCATCGTGGTGGAGCGGTACGACCGCAGACGCGTGGGGGATCGCGTGGTGCGCGTGCACCAGGAGGATCTGTGTCAGGCCATGTCCGTGCCGCCGACCCTGAAATACGAGGCCGATGGTGGGCCCGGCGCCCCCGAGTCGGTGACGCTGCTGATCGAGCACTCCACGGATCCCGAGAGCGACGTGGGTACGTTCCTCGATGCGCTGGCATTGAACTGGGCGATCAGCGGAACCGACGCACACGCCAAGAACTTCTCCATCCTGATCGGTCCCGGCGAGGCCGGTCTCGCCCCGCTTTACGACATCGCCAGTGCGCTGCCGTATCCTGCCTGGATCCATCCCCGGAAGGCGAAGCTTGCCATGCGCGTGGGGCGGGAGTACCAAATCGGGAAGATCTCTCGCCGCCACTGGGTAGAGTTCGCCGCGCGCGCCGACCTCGACGCTGATCCGGTGGTCGAGCGCGTCAGGGCGCTGATCGGCGCGATTCCCGACGCGACCATGCGGGCCGTGGCTCGAGTCCGCGGCGAGGGCATCGAACACGAAATTCTCAACGAGATGGAGTCGAAGCTCATCGCCCACGCGCATGGGTGCCTGCGGCGCATGGAAAAGGTGGGGGACTGATGCGACTTCCGGGGCGTCCAGATCCGCGTGAAGGCACCAGCAACATGCAGCTCCAGACGATCGCGAAGGGGCTGATGAAGTAAACTGATGGCCTCACACAGAGCCGCAGAGGGGAACCGCAAGAGGAAGGAGAGAACTGCCGGGAGTGGCGGTTCTCTCCTTAATTGTTCCAATCGGCGGGGGGCACACTCCGGAGAGCAGCGGCGAAGGACAATCCAGCCCGTAGGTCACACCGCGGACCCGCGGCGCTGTTCCGCGACTTCGCGCAGCGCCTGGTTGACGGACTCCGTGTCCGGAAACATCTCGGCTACGTCCCGATCGAGAAGGACGACGTTGGTACCCTCGGCGTAGCGGGCGGCGTACTTGCCGCGCACACCGCCTTGCAGGCTGTACTCGGGCAGGATCTCGTTGCCTGAGACTACATTTCGGTCACTCATCGGCTACGCCTCCTTCCTCGTATTCCCGCCGCTCGCGCGCAGTCATACTGCGGGCGCTGATGATTCGGATCGCGTCTCCACGCTCCGTGAACATGACAGCAAGATAGTTGCCCCAGTCTGAATGTCCGAATAGTACGTACCGCGCCTCGTCGCGCGAGTGCCGGGGATCGTCCACCGTGATGGCAAGAGGGTCCCCGAACACGGACTCGGCTTCCACGAATGTCACCCCGTGCTTGGCCGCGTTCGCCAGCGCCTTCCGCCGTTTCCAATAGAAGTGTAGTGCCGTCTAGGATGGCGTAGCCTACCTGGTAAGTGCCGTTCAGGTACAGAGATAAACTGGTGCGGCGGGTGGCCGCCTGGTGCGGGTGAAGGCACTCTTCGGCCCACCTTGTCGCCCACCGCATACGCGACAAGGCGGGATCGGATCGTCTCGGGAGACGTGCAGGAACACTGTTGTTGACTTCCTACACTACTCGGATGCATACTGGTGTCGGTAGACGACACCACGCACCCGGAGCTCTCCTGACGCCCAGATCGAACCCATCGCCGTCGGCGAACGACGTGCTGCGCGGGACGCTGGACCTGCTGATCCTGAAGGCGCTTTCGCTGCAGCCGATGCACGGCTGGGCGGTGGCGCAGCGGCTGGAGCAGCTGTCGCGCGATGCGCTTCACGTGGGGCAGGGCTCGCTGTACCCCGCCCTCCAGCGGCTGGAGGAGAAGGGGTGGATCGACAGCGAGTGGAAGGCGACCGAGCAGAACCGCCGCGCCAAGTACTACGAGCTCACCCCCGCCGGGCGCCGCGCCCTGGGCGACGAGACGGAGAGCTGGCGGCGGTACGCCGAGATGGTCGACGTCATCCTCCGAACCACGTAGAGGCGCCATGGCCTGGACGAAACGCTGGCAGAAGCGCATGCGCGCCCTGATGCGCAGGGACGACGTGGAGCGCGAGCTGGACGAGGAGCTTGCGTTCCACCTGGAGATGGAGACGCAGAAGAACGTGCGCGCGGGGATGTCGCCCGCGGAGGCGCGCCGGCGAGCCGTCCTGGAGTTCGGCGGGGTGGAGAAGCACAAGGAGGAGGTGCGGGACGCGCGCTGGCTGGGCGGCTTCAACGGCCTATCGCTGGACGCGCGGCTGGGTGCGCGCATGCTGGTGAAGCACCCTGGGCTCACGCTGGTCGGCGGGCTGGGGATGGCGGTGGCGATCGCCATCGCGGCGGTCTTCGACGCTAGCATCGGGGCCGCGAACTCGCCGATTCCCATCGAGGGGGGCCAGCGCATCGTCGCGCTGGAGGTGTGGGACGCGGAAACCAACAACCAGGACGGACGGTTCCTCTACGACTTCGGCAGGTGGCGGGAGGAGGTGCGCACGGTGGAGAACCTGGGCGCGTTCCGCACCTTCACACGCAACCTGATCGTCGACGGCGGGTCCACCGAGCCGGTGCGCGTGGCGGAGATGTCGGCGTCGGGCTTCGGGATCATGGGCGTGCCGCCGATGCTGGGCCGCCCGCTGGTAGAGGGGGACGAGGCGGAGGGCGCGCCGCTGGTGGCCGTCCTGGGCTACGAGATGTGGCAGTCGCGGTTCGCGGGCGACCCGCGCGTGGTGGGGCGCGAGATCCGGCTGGGGAAGGCGGTGCACACGGTGGTCGGCGTGATGCCGCGCGGGTTCGAGTTCCCCCTCAACCAGCGCATCTGGGTGCCGCTGCGGCTGAGCCCGGGCGGCTACGCGCCGCGGACGGGTCCCGCGATCGAGGCATTCGGCCGGCTCGCGCCGGGGGTGTCGCTGGAGGAGGCGCAGGCGGAGGTGACGACCATCGGGAACCGCATCGCCACCGCGTTTCCGGAAACGCACCGGCACATGCGCCCGCGTGTGAGCGTGTACGGGCCGCACCTGATGGACGACTTCGAAGGATGGGAGATTCCCATGATGCGCGTGGTGATCACTCTACTCCTGCTCGTGATCGCCATCAACGTGTCGGTGCTGGTCTTCGCGCGCACGGCCACGCGGGCGGGGGAGATCACGGTGCGCAGCGCGCTGGGCGCGAGCCGCCGGCGCATCGTCACGCAGTTCTTTGCCGAGGGGCTGGTATTGTCGGCGGTGTCCGCGGCGGTGGGGCTGGCGATCGCGGCGCTGGTGCTGCGGCAGCTTCATGCGATCATGGACCGGTTGCTCGCACCGATGGGCGGGCTCCCGTTCTGGCTGGAATTCCATCTGTCAGCGAGGGCCGTCCTCTTCGCCGTGGCGATGGCGGCGCTGGCGGCGGTCATCGTGGGGATCGTCCCGGCTCTGCGCGCGACGGGGACGCGGCTGGAGTCCGCACTGCGCGCGATCGGCGGCTCCACGGGGATGGCGCTGGGGCGCACGTGGTCGGTGCTCATCGTGGCGCAGGTGGCGTTCACGGTGGCCATCATCCCCGCGACGGTTTTCTACGCGGTGGACTTCGGGCGGTACGGGATGGTCGATCCCGGACTCCCTGCCGGCGAGTACCTGACGGCCTCTCTGGTGATGGACCGCGAGCCGCGCGGGCAGGACGTGGTGGACCCCGAAGCCATCCGCAGGGCGTTCGACGCGCGCTACGCAGCCCGCGTGGCCGATCTGGGGCGGCGCCTGGAGGGGGAGCCGGGGGTGATCGGCGCCACGACGGCGATGTCGCTTCCGGGCGACGAGCCGACCGTCCGCTTCGAGGTGGAGGGCGTGGACTCGCCGGAGACGGGGCGCGGGTTCCTGGTCAACTACAACCGGGTGGATACGCGGTACTTCGGCACCTTTGGGCTCGGCGCGCTGTCGGGGAGGATCTTCGAGGCCGGCGACCTGGGCCCGGCGGCCACGGCCGTGGTGGTGAACCGCGCCTTCGTGCGCGACGTGCTGGGCGGCAGGGAGGGGCTGGGGCGACGCGTCCGCATCGCCGAAGGATACCGCGAGGGCGGGGTTATGCAGGTGCCCGGCGGATTGGAGGCGGAGCGCTGGTATGAGATCGTCGGCATCGTCGGCAACCTCCCGGAGCGCACCATGGAGCCGGGCGAGCCGCTCGCGCAGGTATACCGGCCGCTCGACCCCGCCGCCGCGTACCCGCTGAACCTGGTGATCCGCACGCGCGGCGCGGCGACGGAGTTCGCGCCCCGGCTGACGGAGCTCGCCATCGCGGTCGATCCGGCGCTCCAGGGCCGCGACGTCCAGTCGCTGGCGACGGTCATCCGCCAGTTCCAGGGCGGGATGCGGATGGGCGCGCTCGGGCTGGGGCTGGTGACTGGGAGCGTGCTCCTGCTGTCGGCGGCGGGGATCTACGCGCTGATGTCGTTCACCGTCACGCAGCGGCGGCGCGAGATCGGGCTGCGCGCGGCGCTGGGGGCGCACCCGCGGCGCATTCTCGCGGCCATCTTCTCGCGTGCGGCGCGGCAGCTGGGGATCGGCGCGGCGGTCGGGCTGGCGCTGGCGATCGCGTTGAACTTCGCGTCGCAGGGTGAGACGACGGGCGGGCACGCGCGGGTCGTGCTTCCGGCGGTCGCCGCCATCATCCTGGTGGTGGGGCTGCTGGCGACGTGGGGGCCGGCGCGGCGCGGGCTGCGCATCCAGCCGATGGAGGCGCTGAAGGCGTGAGCCCTCCCCCCCCCCGGCCCCCCCTCTCCCAAACTGCTGGGAGAGGGGGGAGATCGCGCGCCGAACCAGCGCGGCGCCAGCCAGGCGCAACGCGTACATCGTAGGGGCGCGATTCATCGCGCCCGCCCTCTCCCGCACTTCGATCCCCGCCATACGCGCCGTTCTCGGTAGGGGCAGACCTGCGTGTCTGCCCGCCCTTTCTCCCACGGCGCATCTCGCTCTCTTCGCAGGCGCCAAAACGAAAAAGGGAGACACGGAGGCGATCTCCGTGTCTCCCTTTGCTTGTGTTGTGGGACGTTACCGCGGCTCGGGCGCGACGCTGTCGGCGCGGGTGCCGAGGAGGCGGGGGCGGGGGCGGCGGGGGATGACGCGCTCGCCGTTGCGGGTGTCCTCGAAGCGCACGCGCGTTCCCGGGCGCACGCGGCGGGAGAGAAAGCGGGCGTCCCAGTTGGGGAGGCGCACGCAGCCGGACGAGGTCGCGTAGCCGATCGTCTCCGGCTCGCTGGTGCCGTGGATGCCGTAGTGGGGGGCCGAAAGGCCGATCCACACCCAGCCGACCGCGTTGTTGGGGCCCGGCGGGATCATGGCGTTGGGGCCGCTGCTGCGCAGCACCTTGAGCAGCGCGGGCTGGTAGTTCCACCACGGGTTCGCCGTCACCTCGCGCACCGTAACCTCGCCCTCGGGGGAGGGGTCGATGCTGGAGCCCATCGTGGATGCGAAGTGCGCCAGGATGTTGCCGGCGCTGTCGCGCGCCTGCACGAAGTTGCCGCTGCCAGACACCAGGATCTCGGCGATCTTCATGTTGGCGGCGACGGTCGGCTCGCGCACGCGCGGCACCCACAGCTTGTCGCCCGCCTTGAGCGAGTCCAGGTTCGTCCCGGGGTTGAGGCGCTCCAGCACGCCCTCGCGGGTGTGGAACTGCTCGGCGATCTTTTCGGAGAGCATCTGGTAGCACGAGCACGCCAGCTTCGCCCGCTCGTACATGTTGGACGGGAGGGCGACGAAGGGGCCCTCGACGTCGGTGGCGCTCAGCGTGTGCTGGCGCACGAGCCGGTCGGGCCTGCCGGAGGCGCGCATGAGGGCGTCGTAGGTGGCCTCGTCCACGACGCCGGTCTCCTCGAGCCCCTCGCGCTTCTGGAACCAGCGCGTGGCGGTGCGCACGTTGGCTCCCCAGCGCGCGTCCAGCATCCCGGGCGAAAAGAGGGCGCGGTTGAGGAGGAGCTGCACGCGCAGCACGGACGGGCCTTCCGCGCCGTCGAGCTCGCCGACGGGCAGGCGGATCTCGCCGGAGTTGAGGGTCTCGGGGCTGATGTCGATCCAGCGCTCGGGGTCCGGATTCGCGGCGTGCGCGGTGCCGGCGAGCGCGAACAGGAGCGCGGCGGCGGCGGATATCGATCGGATTGCCATGGCGGTACAGCGGAGTGCGGTGAGCGGCCGCCCGGCGAGCGCGGGCGGATGCGGAGGAACTGCCGGTAGGTTGGTGTACCAGAACGCTAGCGGAAAGTGCCACGTCCGGTCAAGGTGCCACGCACCTACTCGTGCCGCAGCACCTGCATCGGATGGACGTGTACGGCACGGCGGGCGGGGATCCAGCAGGCCACGATCGCCACGCCGAAGAGGAGGGCGGAGACCGCGGCGAAGGTGAGCAGGTCGGTGGGGGCGATCCCCAGCAGGAGCGCGGCGAACAGGCGCGAGCCCGCCAGCGCCAGCGCCACCCCGATCGCCAGCCCCGCCAGCGTCAGCCGCGCGCCGCGCCCCACGAACAGGCGCACCACCCGCGACGCATCGCCGCCCAGCGCCATGCGTACGGCGATCTCGTGCGTGCGCTGGGTGACGGCGAAGGCCATGGACGCGTACACGCCCACCGTGGCCAGAACCAGCGCAAGCGTGCCGAACACCGCCAGCAGGGTGGAGCCGGTGCGCTGCGGCATCATCTGCTGGCGGAGCGCGCTGCCCAGAGTACGCACCGCGTAGATGGGCAGGTGCGGATCCAGCGCGCGCAGCTCCCGGCGCAGGGCGGGGGCGAGGGCGCGTGCGTCGCCGTCGGAGCGCACCAGCAGCGTCATGCTGCCGGGCTCGTCGTCCACGTGCTGGAGCTGGGGGAGGTACACCATGTGGGCGGGCGGGCCGGAGGGACCGGTGGCGCGCACGTCCTCCGCCACTCCCACCACCGTCGCCAGCGGCCCGGTGGACTCCATCAGCCGCAGCCTGGCGCCGATGGGCGAGCGGCCCGGCAGGTAGTGCTCGGCAAAGGAGCGGCTCACCACGGCCACCGGCGGCGCGCCCGCCACGTCGCGCGGCCCGAAGTCGCGCCCGGCCGCCAGCCGCACGCCCACCGTCTGGAAGTAGCCGGGGCGCGCCGTGGTCTGCAGCACCATGGGGCCCCCCCGTGCGGCGGGCGCGCCGTCCACATCCACCTGGACCGCGATCAGCGCCTCCAGCGGCATCACGTCCGACGCGGTGGCCGAGCGCACGCCAGGGAGCGCGGCGGCCCGCTCGATCGCGGCGTCGACGAACGCCCGCGCTCGCGGGGCGTCGTACCCCAGCAGCCCCAGGTCGAACGAGAGGGCGAGCACGTGGGCGGAGGTGTCGAGCCCCACGTCCACCCGGTTCGCCTTGTCCAGGCTGCGCAGGAAGAGCCCGGAGGTGATGAGGAGGAAGAGCGCGAGGGCAAGCTGCGCCACCACCAGCGCACCCTGCAGCCGCGCGCGCCGCGGGGTGCCGCTCAGCGCGCCGTCTTTGAGCGCGCCGGTGAGGTCCGCGCGCGTGGCCGCCAGGGCGGGCGCCACGCCGAACACGAGCGCCGCGCCCACGGCGAGCACCAGCGTGGCCGCGAGCGCGCGGAAGTCGATGCGCGGCTCCAGCGGGAGGGGGATCGCGAATGCCGTGACCGCGTGCACGGTGGCGAACGCCACCGCCACTCCCAGGAGGGCGCCCGCCAGCGACAGCACGAGGCTTTCGGTGAGGAGCTGCCGGACCAGCCTTCCACGCCCGGCGCCGAGCGAGAGCCGCACCCCGATCTCGCGGCGGCGCGCGAAGCCCCGCCCCAGGAGCATGCTGCTTACGTTGGCGCAGGCGATCAGCAGCACCAGCCCCGTGACCACCGCGGACAGGGCGGCCACCGGCGCGATCTCGCGGTTCGCGCCCGGAGGAATTCCCGCGCCCGCGGGGAAGGTACGAAGGATGGATCCGCTGCGAGCCGGATCTGCCTGCGTAAGCACGCCGGTCGCGGCGGCGAGGGCGGCGTCGGCCTCGGCCGTGGTGGCGCCGGGGCGCAGCCGCCCCACCACCGAGAACGTCGCCCCCCGCTCGGTCGAGAGCGCCTCCCGCATCGTGGGGAACAGGGCGGGAAGCATGGCCATGGGAAGCCACAGGTCGCGGCGGCGGACGTCCTGCTCCACCCCCAGGAAGCCCTCCGCCGCCACTCCCACCACGGTAACCGGCACGCCGTTCACCGCCACCGTGCGCCCGACGATGCCCGGATCGCCGCCGAACCGGCGCTGCCAGAGCGTGTGGCCGATCACGGCCACGGGATGCGCCCCGGGGTGCAGGTCCTCCGCGGGCGCGAAGCCGCGCCCCACCGCGAAGGGCGTGCGCAGCATGGCGAAGTAGCTCCCCGATACGAACTGCCCGTCCACCTGCTCGGGCTCGCCCCGCCCGCTGAGGGCGAACGGTGCGTCGCGGGTGGCCGCCAGCGCGGCGAAGGGGCCGCCGCTGCCGCGCAGGCGGAGGAAGGAGGGGTACGACATGCGCTCCACCCATCCGGATTCGGCGTTGACGGGCGCGACCCACACCAGCTCGTCCGGACTGCCCACGCCGGGGCGCCCCTGCACCAGCAGCGCCCTCGCCAGGCTGAACAGCGCCGCGTTGGCGCCGATCCCCAAGGCCAGCGCCACGATGGCCGTGGCGCTGAACAGCGGCGAGCGGCGCAGCATGCGCAGCGCGAAGCGGACGTCGCGCGCGAACGCGTCCGCCCAGGCGCCGGCGCGAACATCGCGCACGGCTTCCCGGGTCGGCTCCACCCCGGCCTCGATGAACGCGGCCCGCCGCGCGCGGGCCGGGGGCATGCCGGCGCGCACCTTTTCGTCCGCCAGCAGATCCACGTACGCGCGCAGCTCCTCGTCCAGCTCGCGCTCCACATGGTCGCGATGGCGGAGGTTGCGCCACAGGCTCTGCAACCGGGGTAAAAAGGGCATGGGGGGCTCCTGGATCGGCGCTACGTGGCGCTCAGCGCGAACTTGATGGCCATCGAGATCCGCCCCCACTCCTCCGCCTCGGCGTCGAGCTGGCGGCGGCCGGCGGCGGTGAGGCGATAGAACTTGGCGCGGCGCCGGTTCTCGGACTCGCCCCATTCCGCGCTCAGCCACCCCGCCTCCTCCATCCGGTGGAGGGCGGGGAAGAGGGAGCCCGGCTTCACCTCGAAGGCGTTGCCGGTGATCTGCTCCACCCGGCGCGCCACCCCCAGCCCGTGGAGCTCGCCCAACGAGAGCGCCTTCAGGACCAGGAGGTCCAGCGTCCCCTGCAGCAGATTGCTCGATGCCATCACGTCTCTCCTATAGACATTCTGTATGGGCAAGGTTGCTTCGCTCGTATAGAATGTCAACAGGAACGGAAAAACGGCGGGGACTTCAGGTGAAGTCCCCGCCGTTCATCCCGCGCGTACCGCTTGCCGGATCATGCCTCCCAGGGGAGCCCCGCCTTGCCGAAGTGGCCGTAGTTCGTCGTGGAGCGGTAGATGGGGCGCAGCAGGTCCAGCCGCTCGATCACGGCGCGCGGGCGGAAGTCAAAGGTGCGCACGAATGCGGCGGCGCGCGTCGGGTCGCCGGTGCCAAAGGTGTCCACCTTCACCGAGACGGGCTCCGCCATGCCGATGGCGTAGGCGACCTGCACTTCGGCGCGCCGGGCCAGCCCCTCCTGCACCACCTGCCGCGCGACGTAGCGGCAGAAGTAGGCGCCGGAGCGGTCCACCTTGCTGGGATCCTTGCCGCTGAACGCGCCGCCGCCGTGGCGCCCCATTCCGCCGTACGAGTCCACGATGATCTTGCGGCCGGTGACGCCCGCGTCGGCCGAGGGGCCGCCCTGCACGAAGCTGCCGGTGGGGTTCACCATCAGCCGCAGGTCGTCGCGGTACCACCCCTGCAGCGCGCGCGGCACCAGCGTCTGCGCGATGAAGTGGCGGATCTCCTCCTGCGCCACCTCCGCCGAATGCTGCGTGGAGACGAGGACGTCGGTGACCGCCTGCGGGCCGTCCGCGCCGTACAGCACCGACACCTGCGTCTTGGCGTCGGGACGCAGCCACGACGCCGCGCCGGCCTTGCGCAGCTCGGCCAGCGCGTACGACAGGCGGTGCGCAAGCAGGATGGGGAGGGGCATCAGTTCGGGCGTCTCGTCGGTCGCGTAGCCGAACATGATGCCCTGGTCGCCCGCGCCCTGGTCGCCGGACTGGCTGGTGACGGCGTTGACGCCCTGCGCGATCTCCGGCGCCTGCTCCGAGAGGAGCGAGCGGATCTCCAGCGTGTCGGCGTGGAAGAGCTGGTCGGCGTCGGTGTAGCCGATGGCGCGCACGGCCTCGCGCACCTGCGCCTCGTGGTCCACCAGCGCGGTGGAGGTGATCTCGCCCGCCAGCACCACCTGGTTGGCCTTCACCAGCACCTCGCAGGCGACGCGGGCGTTGGGGTCCTGCGCGAGGTAAGCGTCCAGGATGGTGTCCGCGATGGTGTCGCAGACCTTGTCCGGGTGGCCCTCGGATACGGATTCCGAGCTGAAGGTGTACGTCAGGCCCGTTTCTTCGGCGATGCGGGCCGGGTCGATCAGCGTGCTCATTGCGTTTGGCTCCTGGGTGGGCCTCTCGATAGCCGTCGCGGCCCCACTGCCGGTGTGCGGTGGGGCCGCGACGACGCTTTAGGCGGATCTCCGTGACTTCGGGGCGCGCCCGCCAAGCTGTCCTCAAAGCGCGCGTCCCATCCGCCCGCGGGCGGACCGGATCGGGTTGTCAGGGTACGGAAGAGGGGTCCCGCGGCAACCTCCGCACGGGACCCCTCCCACGCGGTTTAGCAGTTGTTGACCCGGATGCAATCGCTACAAATCGCCGGGGTGCACAGCGCACGCGCGCAGTATAAGGCAGGTCGTGCGGTCGCGCCAGTAGGCGCGGCGGCGGCGGGCGTGTAAACTCGCGGCGACACCGGCACAAAGTCCGCCCGCGCAGACTCCGGGTCTGATGCCGCGTTTCTCGAGCCGGCTTCAGCCGCCTTCCCGTCGTTCCAGCCGGGGGCTTCAGCCCCCGGTGCTCGGCGCCGGTGCTCGGCGCCGGTGTTCGCCGCCACGATCTTCGCGCCCCCGGCGCTCTTCGCCCCGGCGATTCATCCCGGCAATTCATCCCCCCGGCGATCTCCCCCTGCGATATATCCGCCGTTGTAGTATCATCGCACGATGCATCATACAACGATGCATCGTGCGACGGCATAGCTCACTCCCCTCGCATCGCCACCACGGGATCGACGCGGGTGGCGCGGCGGGCGGGGATGAGGGAGGCGAGCGCCGCCACGCCAAGCAGGATCACCACCACCGAGACGAAGGTCAGCGGGTCGAACGCGCCGACCTCGTAAAGCTGGCTGTGAATCAGGCGGGTGAGCGCCAGGGAGCCCAGCACCCCGATCGCGACCCCCACCAGCGCCAGCCCCAATCCCTGCCGCAGCACCAGCCGCAGCACCCCCGCCGCCTCTGCCCCCAGCGCCATCCGCACCCCGATCTCCTGCGAGCGGCGCTGCACGTCGAACGACATCACCCCGTAGAGCCCCACCGCCGCCAGCACCAGCGCCAGCGCGGCAAAGAGCCCCAGCAGCGCCATCGAGAAGCGGCGCGGGCCCAGGTTCGCGTTCACCAGGTCGTCCATCGTCTGCACGCGCGAGATCGGCTGCTCGGGGTCCACCTCGCGCACGGCGGCGCGCACGGCACCCACGACTTGCGTGGGGTCGCCCGTGGTGCGCAGTGCCAGGGATTGGAAGGGGAGGCCGACCTGGCGGAAGGGGACGTAGAGCTGCGCGCGCCCCTCGGAGTCGATCCCGTCCTGCCGCGTGTGGCCCACGACGCCGATCACCTCCGTCCACTCCGGCTCCTCCTCCGATCCGCCGAGCGAGATGCGCTTGCCGATGGGGTCCTGCCCCGGCCAGTAGCTCTTCGCCATCACCGCGTCCACGATGGCCACGCGCGGGGCGCCGGCGCGGTCCGCGTCGGTGAAGGCGCGCCCGCGCAGCAGGGGGATGCGCAGCGTGCGAAAGAAGCCAGGGTACACCGAGCGGAAGTTGCCGTACGGCCCCGTCTCCCCGGGCGGCACAGTGATCCCCTCGACGGCGAACGAGCGGTTCCATCCGCCCTGCAGCGGCAACGACGACGCCGAGCCCGCCGTCTCCACCCCCGGAATGGCGGCCAGGCGGGGCATTAGGGCGTCGAAGAAGGCGATCTGCGCCGTGTCCGAGCCGTACTTGGCCTCGGGGAGAGCGATGTTCATCGTCAGCACCCCGCGCGAGTCGAAGCCGGGGTCCACCTGCTGGAGCCGCGAGAAGCTGCGGATCAGGAGACCCGCGCCGGTGAGGAGCATCAGCGCGAGCGCCACCTGCGTCACCACCAGCAAGCGCCGCGTGGCCGACCCGCGCCGGTCCGGCCCGCCGCTCCGCCCGCCCTCGCGCAGGGCGGCCTGCAGGCTTCCGCGCACCGTCTGCAGCGTGGGCACGGAGCCGAAGACGAGCCCCGTGAGCACCGCCAGCACAGAGGTGAAGGCGAGCACGGAGGCGTCGATGGGGATCGACTCCACCCAGATCAGGTTTTCCGGCTTGAGCGCCGCCAGCAGCCGCAGCCCGCCGAAGGCCAGCATAAGCCCCAGGATGGCGCCCGTCAGCGAGAGCACCATGCTCTCGGTGAGGAACTGGCGCGCCAGGTCGCCGCTCCTGGCCCCGAGCGCGCTGCGGATGGCGACTTCCTTGCGCCGCGCCGCCGCGCGCGCCAGCAGGAGGTTGGCCACGTTGCCGCACGCGATCAGCAGGACGAACCCGACCGCGCCCAGCAGCACCAGCAGTGCCGGCCGCAGCTGCCCCGACGCCTGCTCGCCGAGCGAGCGCAGGCGCAGCGTCCAATCGGGCGGATACTCGCCGGGATTGTCCTTCTTCAACCGCTCCGCGAAGGCCGCCATCGCGCGTCCCGCCGCCTCCACGGTCACGCCCGGCTTCAGGCGCGCGGTGAGCGACAGGAACTCGCTGGTGCGCGCGGTGAAGAGGTCCGGGGTGAAGACGAGCGGCGCGTACAGGTCGATGGTGGGATCGAAGACGTTGCGAAAGGTGCGCGGCATCACGCCCACGATCTCGTACGCCTCGCCGTTGAGCTGCACCGTGCGCCCCACCACGCCGCGGTCGCCGCCGAACACGCTCTGCCAGAGCGCATGGCTGAGCACGACCTCCCTCTCGCGCACGCCCGTGCCCCCCGGGGGCGGCTGGATGGTGCGCCCGAGCGCCGCCGGGACGCCATATGTCGCAAAGAAGTCGGGCGTCACCAGCGAGCCGTTCAGCCGCTGCGGCTGCCCCTGGCCCGTCAGGTTCACCCCCCACCCGGACTGCACCGATACGTCGCTGAACAGCCTCGTCTCGGCCTTGAGGTCGCGGTACGTGGGCACGGCGGCCCCCGCCTCCAGGTTGTTGATGGAGGGGTAGAAGTGCGTGACCGTGACGAGCCGGTCCGACGCCGCGTAGGGGAGCGGGCGCAGGAGCACGGCGTTCACCACGCTGAAGATGGCCGTGTTGGCGCCGATCCCCAGCGCCAGCGTGAGCACCGCCACCAGGGTGAACCCCGGGCTTCGTGCGAGCGTGCGGAGCGCGTAGCGGATGTGGCCGAGGAACGAGTTCATGGGCACCGGGCGGTGAAGGGGCGGGGGCGTGCGGTACGTTCGTTCGATGCGCGTGCGGCGAAAAAGGTTTGGCCGGTCGACAGAAAAAGCCTCACACAGAGAACACAGAGGGAACTACGAGGCGCAGAGAACCCTTTCTGCTGTTTCTTGCCGTTCCCTCTGTGGCTCTGTGTGAGGCGCAGTTCGTATCTTGCACGTCGATGGCGCCCGCGTGACGCATTCTGACTCGAACCCACACCGACCGATGCGCTACCGCTACCACACCCTGGACGTGTTCACCGACCGGCTGTTCGGTGGCAACCCGCTGGCCGTCTTCACCGACGCGCGCGGGATCTCCGATGCGCAGATGCAGGCGGTCGCGCGCGAGCTGAACCTCTCGGAAACGGTCTTCGTCCTTCCCCCGGAGGCGGGCGGGACGAGGCGGGTGCGGATCTTCACGCCAGGTTCGGAGCTTCCCTTCGCGGGCCACCCGACGGTGGGCACCGCGATCCTCCTGCTGGAGCTGGGCGAGGTGCCGGCGGTGGAGGGCGAGACGGAGGTGGTGCTGGAGGAGGGCGTGGGGCCGGTGGCCGTGCGCGTGAGGGTGCGCGGCGGAAAGCCGGACTTCGCGCAGCTCACCGCCGCGCAGCCGCCGATGGTTGCGCCGGCACCCGCGCGCGAGGACCTTGCCGCCGTGCTCGGCCTCGACCCCGCCGACCTGTCGGACGACTGGGAGCCTGCGGTGGCCTCGGCCGGAGTGGGCTTCACCGTGATCCCGCTTCGCGACGTGGCGACGCTGGGGCGCGCGCGGCTGGATCTGGCGGCGTGGGAGCGCGTGCTGGCCCACACCGTTGCGCCCGGCGTCTACCCCGTCGTCCCCGCCGCGCCGGGGGAGACGGTACGGGTGCGGATGTTCGCGCCGGCGATGGGCATCCCCGAGGACCCCGCCACCGGTGCCGCGGCCGCAGCCCTGGCCGGGTACCTGGCGCGCGACGCCCAGCAGGGCACCCTGCGCTGGACGGTGGAACAGGGGGTGGAAATGGGCCGCCCCAGCACGATCTACCTGGAAGCGGACGTGCACAACGGGATCGTGATGCGGGCGCGCGTGGGCGGATCGGCCGTGATGGTGTCGGATGGGACGATGGAGATCCCCACGGACACGGACACGGCGGGGCGCGCGTGGAAACCGGTGAGCGTGCCGGGCGCCCCCACACCCGTCGGCGCCTACTCGCGGGCGGTGCGCGCGGGGGACATGGTCTTCGTTTCCGGCCAGGTGCCGCGCGACCTGATCACCGGCGAGCTCCAGGGCGGGACGCTGGCCGAGCAGACGCGCGGAGTGCTGGAGAACGTGCGTCTCGTGCTGGCCGCCGCCGGGGCCACCATGGACGACATCGTCTCCGTCACCGTGTACCTGGAGGACATCGGCGACTGGGGCGAGTTCAACACGATCTATCGCGAAGCCTTCCGCCCGCCCTACCCCTCGCGCACCACGCTGGGCGCCGCGCTGCACGGCGTAAAGGTGGAGATCAGCGTCGTAGCGAGAGTGCGCTCGTGAATGCCGCCGCCGGGGGGATCGCGCCGGCGCTGCTCCTGGTGGCGGCGACCGCGCACCCGGCGTGGGCGCACGTCAAGTGGTTCAGCCGCTTCTCCTTCGGCGACCGCCCGCGCAACGCGGGCGAGGTGCTGACGCCCACCTTCTTCGCGCTGGCGTTGCTGAGCATGGCCACCATCGCGGCGATGGTGCTGCTCGACCGGCGGCTGGCCGACGTCCCCGCGTACCGTCGCGTCAACGACTGGCTCTCATCGCGGAGCGACCGCGCGGTACTGGTAATGAGGATTGGGGCGGGGGCGGCACTCCTCCTCTCGTGGCAGGCGGACGCGATGCTCGCGCCCGAGTTGCGCGTGGCGGAGGGGTGGCTGGGCTGGTTCCAGTTCGCGCTCGCGTTCCTCCTCCTCTTCGACCGCACCGTGCCCGTAGCCGGCGCGGGGCTGATCGCGCTCTACGGAATCGGCGTCTTCCGTTTCGGCCCCTTTCACATGCTGGACTACGTGGTGTACGCGGGGATCGGCTACTACCTGGCGGTGAGCGGGGCGGGGGAGCAAAAGATCCGCGGCTCGGGGCTCCCGGCGCTGTACGCCTCCGTGGGGTTCTCGCTCTGCTGGGTGGCGCTGGAGAAGATGGTGTATCCGCAGTGGGGCCTGTACGTCCTGGAGCAGAACCCGAGGCTCTCGCTGGGCCTACCGCTGAGCTTCTTCCTGCTGGCGGCGGCGTTCGTGGAGTTCTCGCTGGGCTATCTGCTGATCATCAACCTGCTGCAGCGTCCGCTGGCGCTGGTCATCACCCTCGTCTTCTTCACCACCACGCTGGTGTTCGGCAAGGTGGAGGTGATCGGCCACACTCCCATCCACGCCGCCCTCGTCGTCTTCCTGCTGGAGGGCCCCGGCCGCGTCTACAAGCCACCCATCGCCCTGCACCGCGGCCTCGCCCTGCGCACCGCCTTCGCCGCCGTCAACTTCGCGCTCCTCCTCGCGCTCCTCTTCGTCCCGTACACCTACGGCGCCGCGCGCCTGCACCGCGAGCACGCCGCGCACGCGCTACGAACCGGCGTCTTTGTTCGGCCAGGGAGCAACGTACTCGAAGCGGAGCACGGTGCGGATCAAGTCGAAATCACGAAGGTTGTCAGTCACCAGCGTCACACCGTTTTCGCGGCACGTGGCTGCGATCAGCGCATCGTTGACCAGCGAGCGCGGCATCCGTCCGCGATCGATCCCGTTCTTGATCGCAAGCTGGGAGAGCACTGCCCCGGACGTGCGCCACGCACCATGTGAGGGGGTGATGACACGCTTCACGTCCTCGAAAGGCTCCGCGACATCCTGGACCCACTCACCCGAGTCGCGGGAGACCATGCCGACCGCGAGTTCGTGAAGCACGACTGAGCAGAGATAGGTCTGCGGCGTGTGCGCATGATAGAATACGCTCAGTTCCTCGGCCGCATGCTCGCTCCGGAAGGTGCGCACGTACAGGTTCGTATCAAGCGTGAACTTAGTCACCCTTGAGCTCGTCCGCGTATCCTCCTTCGAAATAGTTCTCGACCCCTCCCTTGCCCGCGATCTTGTCGACGCTCGCGAGCAATGCTTCCCTGAATGCAAACATATTGAGCGCCTGGTCGACTGCTTCCGTCTCTGAGCTCGCCCCGAGAAGCTCGACCGCGCGATCCAGCTTCACCTGATCGGTGTTCAGGTTCTTACCGCGGATGCGCGTGCCCTCGCTACGCAACTTCTTCCTGGCCTTGTCAGGCATCGTACCTCCGGGCCTGTGCGATCGTCCGATGTTCCGTGTGAGATATGAGCACGGTGGATCGGCAAGTCAACCCGCCGCCACATGGCCGCCAGGTGGATCGCACGCTACACTGTCGTTGACGCAAAAGGCCCTCAAACCGTACCGACTACATGCCTGAAAACGTAGAGAACACACCCGCGGGAAAGACGCCGCGCGAGTCGGCGTCCACGCTCTCGGAGAGCATGATGCCGGACCAGCTCAACCACCATGGGAACGTGTTCGGCGGGGAGATCCTGGCGCTGGTGGACAAGGCGGGGGGCGTGGTGGCGCGGCGGCACGCGCGGCTCCCCGTGGTGACGGTGATGGTGGACCGCGTGGAGTTCCGCGAGCCGGTGTACGCCAACGACTTCGTGGAGGCGCACGGCCGGCTCATCCGCGTGGGGCGCACCTCGATGGAGGTGATGGTGACGGTGGAGGCGGAGCAGATCGAGACGGGGAAGCGGCGCACCACCAACCGCTGCTTCCTCACCTACGTCGCGCTGGACATGCTCAACGGCAAGCCCGCCCCCGTCCCCCCGCTGATCCTGGAGACGGACGAGGACCGCCGACTCTTCGCCATGGCGGAGCGCCGCCGCGCCCGCCGCGAGGCCGAGGCCGCGGACGAGGGGACCGAGCCGTGACGGAGGAGCGCCTCTCGCGCCAGCTCGCCTTCATCGTGGAGGTGGACCGCCTCAAGGGGGTCCTCCGCCAGACCTCGCTGATCGACGGCTCGCGGCGCGAGAACAGCGCGGAGCACTCGTGGCACCTGGCGATGGCCGCCCTGGCGCTGGCCGAGCACGCCCCCCGCGGCACCGACCTCCTCCGCGCGATCCGCATGGTGCTGGTGCACGACATCGTGGAGATCGACGCGGGCGACACCTTTTGCTACGACGACGGCGCCCACCTGGACAAGGACGAGCGCGAGACGCGCGCGGCCGAGCGCATCTTCGGCCTCCTGCCACCCGACCAGGCGGACGAGATGCGCGCCCTGTGGGACGAGTTCGAGGCGGGCGAGACCCCCGATGCCCGCTTCGCCGTCGCGCTGGACCGCCTGCAGCCGCTGCTGGTGAACTTCAACAGCGGCGGCGGCAGCTGGAAGCTGCACGGCATCACCCGCGCGCAGATCCTCCGCCGCATGGCCCCCATTGAGGAGGGCGCGCCCGGCGTGTGGCCGTGGGTGGTGCGGACCATCGAGGAGGCGTGCGAGCGGGGATACATCGAGGGGAATGGGGAATAGGGGGAATGGGGAATGGTTGAACGGAGGTGGTTCGGGGATCCGCGTCGGCATGCCAGACGCTACGGGCTGGCGGTTCGCCCCCATTCCCCATTCCCCATTCCCCATTCCCCATTACCCAGCAGTTTGACGGCCCGCCCCGTGCTGAGTACCTTCCGCGCACACATCGAAGGGGAGTAGTCCACCGGGGAGACACCCGGCGGCCGGATCGTCAAGACTGCGGGGCGAGAGCTCCGCACGGTCCGGCCGGGATAGCGGCGCCACGCGCGCCACGTCAGGGCGAGACCTTCGTCGCGGGACCCCATTTGCGAGAGCGGGGGCCTCGTGACGGGGGTGTCGCCCCTTGTTTTTGACCCCCGCCACTGGGCGGGAGCATGGGAGAAGCGTCTTGTCACATTCCGTTTGGCCGTGGGTAGGCTTCCTGGTCTTCGTCCTGGTGATGCTCGCCATCGACCTGGGCGTCTTCAACCGCACGGCCCACGTGGTGGCGCCCAAGGAGGCGGCACGCTGGAGCGCGCTCACGGTGGTCCTGGCGATGATCTTCGCCTCCGGGATCGCGTGGGGATGGCTCCCCGTGGGCGTGGAAGGAAAGGCGAAGGCGCTGGAGTTCGTGACGGGCTACCTGATCGAGCTGGCCCTTTCCGTCGACAACATCTTCGTATTCGTACTCCTCTTCTCGTACTTCAAGGTCCCGCCCAAGTACCAGCACCGCGTGCTGTTCTGGGGCGTGCTGGGCGCGCTGGTGATGCGCGGCGCCATGATCGGCGCCGGCGCGCTCCTCATCGAGCGCTTCCACTGGATCATCTACGTCTTCGGCGCCTTCCTGGTGTTCACCGGCATCCGGATGGCCACGCAGGACGAGATGGACATCGAGCCGGAGTCAAACCCCGCGCTCAAGCTGATGCGCCGCTTCTTCCCGGTGTCGCCGGTGTACCACGGGCAGAACTTCTTCGTGCGCGAGGAGGTCGGCGGCAGGATGAGGAACGTGGCGACGCCGCTCTTCGTGGTGCTAGTGCTGGTGGAGACCACCGACCTGATCTTCGCGGTGGACTCCATCCCGGCGATCTTCGCCGTCACCCGCGACCCGTTCCTGGTCTTCACCTCCAACGTCTTCGCCATCCTCTGCCTGCGGTCGCTGTACTTCCTGCTCGCGGGGGTGATCGACAAGTTCCACCTGCTCAAGCTGGGGCTGTCGATGGTGCTGGTGTTCATCGGGGCGAAGATGCTGCTCTCGGGCTACTACCACATCCCGATCGGCGTGTCGCTGGGCGTGGTGGCGGGGGTGCTGGGGCTGTCGGTAGTGGGATCGCTGGCCTTCCCGCAGGTGCTCAAGGACAACCCGGAGGTCACCCACGACCCGCTCAACCAGGCCGATGACCCCGAGGGCCCCATCCTCCCCGACGACCGCAACGAGAACATGATCGCGGACGACGAGGAGAGGGCCCCCTCCCCCCGGCCCCCTCCCCCGCCTGCGGGGGCGCAGGGCAGGTGAGGGGGAGAAATCGCCCCCGCGGCGTCGTTCGCGGCGGGGGCGTGTTTCGTCACGCGTGTGACGCGGCACCGCAATCCGTGTCTGCCCGCCCTTGCCCCGCCTCCGCCCCCCGCGCAACACGCCCCAACCGGTAGTAGGGGCGCGATTCATCGCGCCCACCCTCGCCCCCGCTCGACTCCCGCCCTCCGCACAGATCCCGGTAGGGGCCGCCCCACGTGGCTGCCCGTGCCCGCCCCCGCGCCGTCCCCGGCGGCTCGTCTCAGAACAACGGCGCCAGGTGGGCGCGGAGGGTGGCCGCGGGGACGGGGGCGCTGGCTTCCACCAGGACACCGGACTGGGTGAACGCGATGCAGGTGGCACCGGCATCCTGCTTCTGGTTGCTTCTACGACCTGTGGCGCGTTCTTTTGGCGCGGACACGCCAATCCTGGAACGTCCGCCAATGGACAGGAAGCTTGGGATCGACGACACGAATGTCGCGCCCTCCCTTCGCTGACACGGTCGGGCATATCGAGCCGAGGTTGCGACCGATCGCCGCTCCGCTGCGTCTGTATGGGTGAAGCTCCGAATCAACCCTCCCAACGGAAGGTATTGTGAGTACATGCATCCCCTTCGCCGACGCGTTGCACCCGCACTACGAGGACGCGCTGCGGTACTCCCGGGCACTCTGTGCCCGGAGCTCCGCGGCCGACGCCGAAGACGTCTTCCAGGACGCGCTGCTCAATGCCCTCAGGAAGTACGAATCGCTCCAGGAGCAGGGAAAGTTCCGCCCTTGGCTGTTCACCATCATCACCCGCTCCTTTCAGACGCACGTGCGCCGCTCCTTCTGGAGGAAGTTCGTTCCGCTGAGCGCACCGGAGGCGGAGCGGGCACTCCCCACGCTCTACAGCCGCGACCCGGATGTGGAGGACCGGCTGCTGATCCAGGGAGCCCTGGCCCACCTGAACACCGGGGACCGTACAGCCATCCTGCTGCATGAGGTGGGTGGGTTCAGCGTCGGCGAGATCGCTTCGATGTGCGGCTACCGGAGCCTCTCCGCGGTGAAGTCACGGCTCTCGCGGGCTCGACGGCGGCTGCGGGCCGCGCTGGCCGATGAGGGTGGAGGAGACGAACCTTCCCGCCATTCCCCTTTCTCCGCCCCTTCCGCTTCGCGGCGGGATACCACTGCCGCCATCAACTCCAACTCGGAGATGGACTATGCGCACTGAGCCTCACGACACCTCGAACCCGGACCGGGTGCTCGACACCCGCTTCGACCAGATGCGCGAGGTCGATCTCTCGACGAGCTGGCCGCAGGCCCGGGTGTGGATCGAATCCGAGGAGGCGCGCCTGCGGCAGGGCAAGCCGCAGCGGCGGCCATCGGCTGCTTCGTCCTGGCTGAGCCGCGCGCTTGCCGCGCATTCGGTGCGGATCGCGGGCGCAATGCTGCTCGTGCTCGCGCTGATCGGCTGCGTGTCGCCGGTGGGCCGTCAGGTTACACTTGGGTACACGCTCACCGGCAGGATCGCTTTCCCCCCGGATCAGGCGCGTGCGCGTCTGCGGGAGATCCCCGGAGTGGAGCCGCACGCGGTGGAAGTCCTCGGCATCGTGACGGCGGTGGTAGGGGGCCGCGAGGAAGTGCAGGCGTACGTTGGCTCCGGACGCGCCACCGTGAATGGAAGGGAGATCATCACCCCAACCTCCCAGTTCGTCTTCACGCTCCCGGATGCGGATCGCGCCGCGATCGAGCGGTACCGGGCCATCCTCGCCTCGATGGGAGAAGTCGATTCACTACGTGCGGACCCGATCCGCCAGAAGGTGACGCAGCGCGGCTACCGCGTGGTTCTCCAGTCGATGAGCCACCGGTTCGACACCGATCTCCCGCCCGAGGCGGTGGAGAGCGCCGTGCGCCGGCACCTGGATGGTATGGGGATGGAAGCGGTGAACGTCCGCTACATCACGCGCGCGGACGGTCCACCCGCCATCGAGCTCTCCATCGAGGGCGATCCAGCCCCGAGCGCCAGGCGCGTCGAGGGCTTCCTCCGTGAGGTGGGAGCGGCGCAGCAGTGATCCCGCGGTCCGGGGCCCCGTCTCGTTACCGCGGGGCACGACTTCGGATGGTGCCCCGCGGACGGTTCAGAGGAGCGGCGCCAGGTGGGCGCGGAGGGTGGCCGCGGGGACGGGGGCGCTGGCTTCCACCAGGACACCGGACCGGGTGAACGCGATGCAGGTGGCACCGGCATCCGGCGCCTCGCAGGGGCGCGGGGCGCGGGCGCCGGCCCCCCGCCACTGCAGGAGCGAGAGCACCGTGCCGTCCCGGAGGCGCTGGGTCACGCGCACCGCGGAACGCCCCTCCCCCTCACCCAGCTCGATCTCCAGCAGCGGCAGGCCCGGGACGGTGACCAGGGGGCGTCCGAGCTGCCGCTCCGCCTCGGCGCGGTCGACGGTGCGCCAGGCGTCCGCCGGTGGAGCGGCGACGCCCGCCGCCGTGGCCGAGCGGTTGCGGGCGGCGACTCCCTGGCCGGTCACGACCACGCCTTCAAGGGCCAATGCGGCGGGAGCCAGCGCGAAGTTGACCGTCTTCAGCGCACCCGGCTGCGCGACGAGCGAGCGGGACTGGCTCGCTGATCCGAGCCGCGAGGCTAGCACCCGGACGGTATCGCTCGTGGCGGGGACGGAAAGGGTGTAGCTCCCGTTCGCGTCGGTGACGGTCCTGGCCGCGAGCGTGGGGACGCTCACGGTCGCGCCCGATACGGCCGCTCCCTGCGCGTCCGTGACCCGCCCGCGCAGCGTCACCGTTGCGCTCTCCACGCGGGCTCGTGTGGTGCGCTCCGCCAGGGCAGCGGCGGGGGCGCTCGCCACCGGCGGCGGCGGGGGAGCTTCGGCGACCGCGAGTGGAGGCGGCGGCGGCGGCAGGGGTGCGGGCGGAGGCGGCGGCGGCGTTGCGGAGATCGGCTCCTGGACCATCTCCGCCGGAGGCGCGGGCGGTGGCGGCGGGGGGGACGGCTCGGCCATCGCCACCGGCTCGGGCGCGGCCGGATCCATGTCGGGCACCATCACGCCGACGGGGGGAACGGTGCGGCGCTCGCCGCCATTCGCGCGCGCGGCGGGGGTCGTGGCGGGCCGCGTCCCAACAGTCGCGGTCGGCGCGGACTGCACGGTGGGTACGGACTGAGCGGCCGTCTCAGAACCCACGGCGGCAGGCGCTGGCGCGGGCGGCGCGTTGATGGCGATGGGAGCCTCGGGCTCCGGGCGCGCCATCCACCCGATTCCCAGGGCGATCAGCACGCTCGCCGCCCAGCCGAGGACGACCCACGGCCGGGCGGTGCGCCGCGCGGGCGCCGGGGCGGGGAAGGGGATCACCCCCGGCGATGGGTGCTCCGCAGGGTCGGCGCGGCGCAGAATGGAGGATGCGTCGTCGCGTATCCGCCGCTCCTCGTCGGCGCGGGCGCGGCACACGGCGCACTCTTCCAGGTGCCGCTCCAGCGCGCGCGCACCCTCCGGGCCGGCGGACGGCAGCTCGCCGTCCAGCCAGGCGTGCAGGCGGCCCTCATCCACGTGCTGCATGCGTTCCTTCCAGGAGCGTGTGTGCCTCCACCAGCCTCCGCCGCGCGCGGGCCAGCGTGGTGCCGATGGCTCCCTGCGCGAGCCCCGTCTGCGCGGCGATCTCCGGGTAGCTCAGCCCGGCGTCCCACAGGAGCAGCACCTCGCGGTCGCGCTCGCCGAGCCGTTCCAGCGCCTGCCTCACCTTCTCCACCTTTTCGCCATGCTCCATCTCCTCCGACGGAGGGGGGGCGGCGCGGCCCTCGTGGTGCGTCTCGTCCTTGAGGAGCGCCAGGTGCTTCTTGCGGCGGATGACGGTGCGCGCCTCGTCGCGGGCCAGGTTGGCGGCCACGTGGAAGAGCCAGGCGCGCGGGTTGTCCGGCGCGCGGCCCAGCGCACGGGCGAACGCCTCCTGGGCCAGGTCCGCGGCGCGCTCGGCATCCCATACCTTGTGGTAGAGGAAGCGCACCAGGTCCCGGTGGGTCTCGCGGTAGATCTCCCCCCAGTCTGCCGTCACCGTTCGCGCCGGTCGAGGGCGGCCCGCCGGGGCCGCGTGGAAGTCGGGGCGCAGGGGCGCCTCGTCTGCTTCACAAGATAGGACGCGCTCCCCCGCAACGCTTGCACATCGTGCGACGGCACCCGATCGTATGTGCGTGAGATCCGCGGCCGCCCTGCCGAACTCGCGGGCAGGCGGCACGGGATCACGCGGTCAACCGCGTCATGGTGTGCAAGCCACGCCCGGCGAGTCGTCCTATACCGAAAGCGTAGTTCCCGCCCCGATCAAACCCCCACCGTTGCACGGAGTTCTCCATGAAACGAGCTCTAGCCGCAAGTGCAGGATTGCTGCTCACGGCGGCCTGCTTCCGGTTCGGCGCCCCGCCGCCGCCCCCGCCGGTGCTGGCCCCGCCGCCGCCGCCGATGGTGCCCGGGATGCCGAGCCCGATGACGCGGATGCCGGAGGCGAACACGGAAACGTATGCGGTGATCGACGAGAACGCCTTCCGCGCGGTGGAGCACGAGCCACTCTCCACCTTTTCGGCGGACGTGGACCGTGCATCGTACGCCAACGTGCGGCGCTTCCTGATGGAGGGCCGCCGTCCGCCGCGGGATGCGGTGCGCATCGAGGAGATGATCAACTACTTCCCCTACGCGCCGCCCGCCCAGCGGGGCGACGGCCCCATCGCCGTCATCACCGAGGTGGCGGATGCCCCCTGGCGCGCGGGGCACCGGCTGCTGCGCATCGGCCTGTCGACACCGCCGGTCGATCTGCGCAGCGCGCCGGCGGGAAACCTGGTCTTCCTCATCGACGTCTCGGGCTCCATGAACGGGCCCGACCGCCTTCCGCTGGTGCAGCGCTCGCTGCGCCTGCTGGTGAACCAGCTTCGCGAGGACGACCGCGTGGCGATCGTGGTGTACGCGGGCGCGGCCGGGCTCGTCCTTCCCTCCACGCGCGGCAGCGACCGGCGCACGATCCTGGACGCCATCGAGCGGCTGGAGGCGGGCGGCTCCACCGCGGGCGGCGCGGGGCTGCGGCTGGCCTACGAGGTCGCGCGCAGCAACTTCATCCCAGGCGGCAACAACCGCGTCATCCTCGCGACGGACGGCGACTTCAACGTCGGCGTCTCCAGCGACGCGGAGATGGTGCGGCTGATCGAGGAGAAGCGGCGCGAGGGGACGTTCCTGACGGTGCTGGGCTTCGGCCGGGGCAACCTCAAGGACAGCAAGATGGAGCAGCTCGCCGACCGCGGAAACGGCAACTACGCGTACATCGACAATCTGCTGGAGGCCCGCAAGGTCCTGGTGAGCGAGATGGGCGGCACGCTGCTGACCGTCGCCAAGGACGTGAAGCTGCAGGTGGAGTTCAACCCGGCGCGGGTGCGGGCGTACCGGCTGATCGGCTACGAAAACCGGCTGCTGGCCAACCGGGACTTCAACGACGACACCAGGGATGCCGGCGAGATGGGCGCCGGCCACACCGTGACCGCGCTCTACGAGATCATCCCCGTGGGCGTGCGCTCCGACGCGGTCGTCCGCGGCGTGGACTCGCTCCGCTACCGCGCCCCCGCGCCGGCACCCGCCCCCGCGCGTGGAGAGGAGCTGGCCTTCGTCAAGGTGCGCTACAAGCTCCCGGACGGCGACACGAGCCGCCTGCTGGAGCACCCCGTGCGCGAGACGGGCGCCGCCGCCTCGGCCGACTTCACCTTCGCCACGGCCGTCGCCGGCTTCGGCATGCTCCTGCGCGAGTCGGAGCACCGCGGCACGCTCACGCTCGACCAGGTGGTGCGCCTCGCCGAGGGCTCCCGCGGCGCCGACCTGGAAGGCTACCGCGGCGAGTTCGTGCGCCTCGCCCGCCTCTTCGGCGAGATGCAGCCTCAGCGCGCCGGCACGGATCGCTGAACAGCAAGCCTCACACAGAGACACAGAGGGACAGAGAGAGGTAACGAAAAGCCGTTTTCCGCGCGAATCCATGCAATCGCCCCCTCTCCCAGCAGTTTGGGAGAGGGGGCAGCGAGTTGACGAGCGGGGGTGAGGGCCTGTGGGCCTCTACCGCAGCAGCTTCTTCGGCGGCACGCCCAGCAGGAAGTGCAGCTCGCGGCGCATCCGGCGTGCCCAGGCTTCCTCGTTGTGGGCGCCGCCCATCTCCACCACGTACAGGAGGTCGGAGCCGCGGCGGTAGCCCTTTTTGGTGAGGAGCTCCTTGAGCTGGCGCACGTCGGTGAGCTCCTGCTTCCCCTCCTGCGTCCCCACGTCCACGTACACGCGGCCGGGGACGAAGGGGGCCTTTTCTACGAACTCGTAGATCTTGCGCCCGCCGTACCAGAGAGCGGGGCTCATGACGCCGCAGAAGCCAAAGGTGTCGTGGTTCCGAAAGAAGCCGTAGAGGGAGATCAGCCCGCCCATGGAGGAGCCGGCGATCCCCGTGCTGCGGCGGTCGGGACGGGTGCGGAAGTCGGCGTCGATGATGGGCTTCACCGTCTGCACGATGAAGTCCAGGTACAGGTCGCCGCGGCCGCCCTTGGCGTGCTTCTCGTCCGGCCAGGGGGAGTACTCGTCCAGCCGCGCGTCGCCCAGGTTGAGGAGCCCCACGACGATCGCCTCCAGCCCGTCCTCGCTGGCCGCCTCCAGCGTCTGGTCCACCTCCCACTCAGCCCCGAACGACGTCGCCCGGTCGAATAGGTTCTGCCCGTCGTGCATGTAGAGCACGGGGTAGCGCCGCTCCGTGTCCGTGCCGTACGAGGGCGGAAGGTACACCAGCACGTCGCGCCGGTTGTCGAGCTGGGGGCTGTAGAGTCCCTCCAGCTTCTTCACCGTCCCCACGACGGTGTGCTCCGCCCCGTCGTCCTGCGACGGGTAGTTCTGCCACGCCCGCGCGGGAGCGGCGGCTTCTTCGTGCATCAGCGTTTCCGTGCTCAATCGTCCTCTCCGTCATCATCTGGTCAGGCGGGTGGGGACCGCCCTTCATGAACCGTTCCCCCTTCTTACCACGAGCCGCGAATATACGCCTGTTCACCCCGCGGCGGCTACACGGCGGCGGCGGTGAACCCAGCCAGCCTCCGAGCAACGCGGCCCGTGGGCGCGATAAATCGCAGCCCCTACGGGACCGGTGCCGCATCGGGCAAACGCAAACGCCCCTCCCCCAAGTAGTTATTGGGGGAGGGGCCGCGAGGTGACGAGCGGGGGAGGGGGCCCGCGCCCCCTTCAGTCCGCCGCCGCCGCCTCCGGCCTGCGCGCTGGCGGCACGTGCGACACGGGCGCCGTGCGCCGCTTGAACAGCCCCACGAAGTCGTCCAGCATCGTGTACACCACCGGCACCACGAACAGCGTCAGCACGGTGGAGGTGATGAGGCCGCCGATGACGGCGCGGCCCATGGGGGCGCGCTGCTCGGCGCCCTCGCCCAGGGCGAGCGCCAGCGGCACCATGCCAAAGATCATCGCCACCGTCGTCATGATGATGGGGCGCAGGCGGATGCGCGCGGAAGTAAGCAGCGCCTCGCGCCGCTCCATCCCCTCCTCGCGCTGCTGGTTGGCGAAGTCCACCAGCAGGATGCCGTTCTTGGTCACCAGCCCCATCAGCATGATGATGCCGATCATGGTGAAGACGTTGAGGTTCCCCCCGGTGAGCAGGAGCGCCAGCGCCACGCCGATGAAGGAGAGCGGCAGCGAGAGCATGATGGCCAGCGGCTGCAGGAACGAGCCGAAGAGCGAGGCCAGGATCAGGTAGATGAAGATCACCGCCATCCCCAGCGCCGCCAGCACGAAGCCCTTGGTCTCGTCCAGGCTCTGCGCGTCGCCGCGGAAGACGGCGCGGTAGCCGCTGGGAAGGCCCGCGTTGGCGATGGCTTCCTTGGCCGCCGCCGCCACGTCGCCCGTGCCGTAGCCGGGTACGACGCCGGCGGAGAGCGAGATCTGCCGCTCCAGCGAGGAGCGCTCGATCTGCTGTGGACCCACCCCCGGCCGCACGGTGGCGACCTGCGAGAGCGGGATCATCGCGGGACGGCCCGTGCCGGGGTCGATGTTGCTGCTGGGCACCACGATGTTCGCCACGTCGCCCGCCGAAGTGCGCACCGAGTCCGGGTAGACGACCACCACGTCGTGCGTGTAGCCCTGCTCGTCTTCCCAGGTGGTGGCGCGCTGGCCGGTGAAGAGCGGCTGGAGCGTCGACGCGATGGAGCCGATCCCCACCCCCGCCGCCCACGCCTGCTCGCGGTCCACGTCCACGTCCAGCTGCGGGATCTCACCCTCCTCGCTGGAGGTGGGCTCCGCCACGCCGGGGACGGCCCCCAGGACCTCCATCACCTGCTCGGCCGCCAGCTTCAGGCGCTCCTGCTCCGGGCCCTGCACGTTCACCTGGATCGGCTGGCGGAAGCCGCCGAAGATGGTGGGCGTGCCCGTGATGTTGGCGCGCACCCCCGGGATGCCGCGCAGCATCCCGCGAAGCTGCTCCTGGATCTCCTGCTGCGTGCGCGACCGGTCTCCCTTGTCCTTGAGCTTCACGAAGACGCGCCCGCTGTTGGGCGAGCCGCGGAAGCCGCCGCCGATGGACATGTACGTGAACTCCACCTCCGGCTGCTTGCGGAGGAGGCGAGCCACCGTGTGCCCCTTGTCCACCGTGTACTCCAGCCGCGACCCCGGCGCCACGCGGAAGTTCACGTTGAACTCGCCGCCGTCGAAGTCCGGCACCCAGGTGAAGCCCAGGGTGGGGATGATGAGCATCGATCCCACGATGGAAGCCGCCGCCACGCCCACCACCGTCTTCCGGTGGTCGAGCCCCCACGCCAGCCAGCGCGGATAGCGGTCCGCCACGCGCTCGAACCAGTCGTTGAAGCGCCGCGCGCCGCGCTGGATGAAGTTGCCGCGCCGCCCCTTGTTCTCCACCTCCGGATCTGGCCACACGCTGGAGAGCATGGGGTCGAGCGTAAAGGAGACGAAGAGCGAAACCATCACCGCGAACGCCACCACCACGCCGAACTGGAAGAAGATCAGCCCGATCTGCCCGCCCATGAAGGCCACGGGGATGAACACGGCGACCACCGCCAGCGTGGTGGAGAAGACGGCCAGCCCGATCTCGCTGGTCCCCTCGCGCGCCGCGGTGTGATGGTCCTTACCCATCTCCACGTGGCGCACGATGTTTTCCCGCACCACGATGGCGTCGTCGATCAGCAGGCCGATGGCGAGCGAGAGCGCCAGCAGCGTCATGGTGTTCATGGTGAAGCCGAACATCCACATCCCGAAGTACGCCGAGATGATGGAGATGGGCAGCGCCAGCCCCGTGATGATGGTGGAGCGCCAGGAGTTCAGGAACAGGTAGATGATGGCGATGCAGAGAATGGCGCCCAGGATCAGCTCGTGCTGCACCGACTCCAGCGAGGCGCGGATGCGGCGCGAGTCGTCGCTCACCACCGTCATCTTGACGTCGGTGGGAAGCTGGCGCTCGAGCTCCGCGATCTGCTCGCGCACCCGCTCGGCCACGTCCACCGTGTTGGTGCCGCTCACCTTCAGGATCTCCACGGAGAGCGCGCGGCCGTCGTTGAGGAACGACGCGCTGCGCGCCTCGGCGGTGCCGTCCACCACGCTCCCCACGTCGCCCAGCCGCACGGGCACGCCGTCGCGCACGGCCACGGTGATGTCGCGGAAGGTGCGCGGGTCCTCCACGCGGCCGGTGATGCGCACCAGCCGCTCCTGGTCGCCGCGGCGCACGCGGCCGGCGGGGACCTCCTGGTTCTCGCGCTGCAGCGCCTGCACCACCTGCGGCGGCGCGATGCCGTACGAGCTCATCGCCGCCGGGTCCAGCTGCACGCGGATCTGGCGGTCCGTGCCGCCCACCAGGTTCACGCCGCCCACGCCCGGGATCGACTCCAGGCGGGTGGAGATCACCTCGTCCGCAAGGTCGGTGAGCTCGCGCATGGGGCGGTCCGTGCTCTGGACCGCGATCGACATGATCGGCCGCTCGTTGGGGTCGAAGCGGATGATGACGGGGTCCTGGATGTCCTCGGGGAGCTGCCGGCGGATGCGCGCCACCTTGGACTGCACCTCCTGCTGCGCGGCCATCACGTCCACGCCCAGCTGGAGCTGCACGCGCACCAGCGAGCTCCCCTCGGCGGAGGTGGAGGTGATCTCCTGGATCCCCTGCACGGTGTTCAGCGCCTCTTCGATGGGGCGCGTCACCTCGCGCTCCATCACCCCCGGCGACGCGCCAGGGTAGGAGGTCTGCGCAACCACCACGGGGTAGGTGATGTCGGGGTACTCGTCGATGGCCAGGCGCTGGTAGCCGATGATGCCGAGCACCACCAGCGTCACCATCATCATGGTGGCGAATACCGGCCGCCGGATCGATACGTCGGAAAGGAACATCGTCGTCTCCCCCTCAGCTCCCGCCGCGGGGCCGGCCCTCGCCGGCCATCCGCACCTTCATCCCCTTCCCCAGCACCCCCACGTTGCCGACGACCACCTTGTCGCCCTCGCTGAGCCCGCTCACCTGCACCAGCCCCTGCGCCTCGTCGGCCAGCCCCGGCGTGACCTCGGCCACGTCGATCTTGCCGTCCACCACGCGGTAGACGAAGGGCTTGCCCCCCTCGCGCGCCTCGCGGATGGCGGCGGCCGGGAGCACCATGGCATCCTCCACCACGCGCGACACGATGCGCCCGCTGGCGAAGGTCCCCACCTTGAGCGCCCCGTCCGGGTTGGGGATCTGCACGTACACCGTCACCGCGCGCGATCCGGGGTCCACCGACGGACCCACGCGGGCCACGCGGCCGGTGAACTGGCGCGCATCGGCGGTGAAGCGCACGGTCTGCCCGGCCCGCACCCCCGCCGCGCTCCGCTCCGGCACGGCGGCGGCCAGCTCCAGCACGTCGCCGCGCACGATGGTGAAGAGCGCCGCGCCGCGGGCGACGTGCTCGCCCGGGTTGGCGTTGCGCTTCTCGATGATGCCGCTGGTGGGCGCCAGCACGCGGGTGTCGCCCACCTCGCTGCGGGTGGTGCCCAGCCGCGCGGCGGCGGCGGCCACGCGGGCGCGGGCCCCGGCCACCGTCTGTTCCGCCACGCGCACGTCGCGCTCGGGAACGGCGCCCTGCCGGTACAGCTCTCGCGACTGGTCCAGGTTCCACTGCGCGGTGCTCAGCTCGCTGCGCGCGGCGGCCACGTCGGCGCCGGCGCTGCGGGCGGAGCCGGCCTGCTCGCTCGCCTCGAACCGCGCCAGCATCTGCCCCTGCCGCACCGGCTCGCCCTCGCGCACGTACACGCCGGTGAGGTCGCCCTCCAGCCGCGAGCGCACCTCGGCCCGCTCCAGCGGCTGCAGGTTGCCGGTCACGGGGATGGCGTCCTCGATGGGCGTGCGCCGCGGCGAAGCCACGTCGGTGGCGGCCAGCGTCACGCTGGGGCCGCCGCCCCCGGGCCCTCCGGCGCCCCCGCCCTTGCCGGCCTCACGGGCGCCGGCGTCGCTGGAGCAGCCGGCGGCCAGCAGCGCGGCGGCCAGCACGAGGGAGGAGCGAACGGTCTGCAGAGTCATCGACGAGCTCATCATGGGTTGGGGGCGGAAAGCGCCGCGCCGGGGAAGGGAACCGGCCGGCCCAGCGCGCGGGCCACCCCGGCGGCCGCCAGGTAAAGCTGGTGCGCGGCGCGTGCCTCGTTGGTGCGCGCCGTCAGCAGCGCCAGCTGCGCGTCGGAGATCTCCAGCTGCGTCCCCAGCCCGCGTGCGTAGCGCAGGGTGGCCAGCCGGAACGCCTCCTCGGCCTCGGCCACCGTCTGGCGGCCCGCCTCAAAGGTTGCGCGGGCGGTGGCCAGCTCGGTGCGCGCCCGTCCCGCCTCCACCAGCGCCGCCTCGCGCGTCTGCTGCGCCTGCACCTCGGCGATCTGCGCCTGCGCGCGCGCCTGCCGCACGTCAGACCTCGTGCGGAAGCCGTCGAACACGGGCCAGCTCAGCGTCAGCCCCATCGACCGGTCGCTGAACCAGCCGCCGTTCTGCTGCGTGCACACCCGCCCGTCGGCCGAGCCCGCCGGGCAGTCGATCGTCTCCAGCGCGCCACCCCGGAGCGGCGGCTGGAAGGTGGCGGGGAAGGCCTGGTAGCCGTTGAGCAGGTTGAGCTGCACGGTCGGCAGGTAGCCGGACGACGCGGCCCGCGCCGTGGCGCGCCCCGCCTCCACCCGCAGCCGCGCGGCGCGCATGGCCGGCAGCTCCGTCAGCCACGCGCTGTCCGCCGCCGATGCGTCACGCCCGACGGCGTCCGCCAGCGCGCGCGCCATCTCCGCGGTGAGCGGCGTCACCAGGCGCAGCGGCTGGTCCTGCGGGATGTCGGTAAGGCGGCGCAGCTCCAGCAGCGCCAGCTCTCGGTTGCCGCGGGCCTGGATGGCGAGCGGCACCAGGTTGGCGCGCTCCACCCGCGCGCGCAGCACGTCGTAGCGCGCCACGCGCCCCGAGCGCTCGAACTGCTCCACCTGCCGCAGCCGCGCATCGGCCAGCACCAGGTTGCTGTCCTGGATCGCCACCAGCCGGTCGCCCAGCAGGCCCGAGAGGTACGCCGCCAGCACCTGCAGCGACACGTCGGCGCGGGCGGTCTCCACCTCGGCGCCGGCGGCTTCGCGCAGGCGGTTGGCGGCGCGCTGCCCCTGCGTGGCCCGCCCGCCCTGGTAGAGCGGCACGGCCAGGTTCAGGTTTGCGCCATAGCTGTTGGGCTGGTTGAAGATCTGCCCCACCGCCTGCGCGCGCGCGTTCTCGTAGACGTGGTTGAACGTCGTGTTGAGGCGAAGCTGCGGGTACCGTCCCGCCCCCGCCGCCCCCGCCGCCGCGGTGGCCGCGTTCAGGCGCTGGCTGGCGAGCTGCACCTCGTCGCCCGCCTGGGCGCGCTGCACGGCATCGGGAAGGGAAAGCGAGAGCGTGTCCTGCGCTGCGGCCGGTGCCGCGCAGGCTAAGAGTGCCAGCGCGGCCATGCGCGCGGCGAACCGGGGTCGGTGCATCGTCCCTTCTTCTATGACGTGCCAGGCGGTGCGGCGGAGCTTCCCGCCTCGATCCGCTCGAACGTTCTGCGTGGTGTGAGGTGCTAATTTACCCGCACTCCCGGGCACGGACAAGCGCAACGGCGGGTGCCGGGGGTGGATACAGCCGGCGCGGCCGGAGCGTTGGGTAGAACCGCAACTGCTGGGCTCACGCGGAGGCGCGGAGACGCAGAGGAGCTGCAACTGCGGCCTCACACGGAGAAAAGGGAAGACGGATCGAGGGCCAGGGATGAAGGTCCCCCGCGAAGCCGCTCCCCACATCAGGCCCAAAATATTGACGGAGGGCGTCCACGGAGGAAATATGGGGTGCCGTGTCCCTCCATTCCTACGGCCGCGCACGGCGGCATCCCGCTCCCGACGGGATTCAGCGGGCCGACACCCATATCATACGCCGAGAGGTTAGCCATGCCCAAGGTGAAAAGTGCGCAGGTGAAACGCGGGGTGCGTGCGGCGACGCTGGATCTGGACAACAAGGCTCCGCTCGACGAAACGGATGAGAAGCTTCACCCGGTCCTCGGGAACCTGCAGGGGAACATCCTCAAGGGGCACGGGCGAGAGCACGGCGTCTACATCTTCTTCTCCTTCCGCGACGACATCGGCGCGGCGCGGCAGACGCTGGCCGACCTCGCGCGCCGGTACGTGACCTCCGCGCTGCGCCAGCACCGCGAGACGATGGACTACCGCGCGTTCCGGGTGCCCGGAGGCCTCTTCGGCAACCTCCTCATCACGGCCAGCGGCTATCGGCGCCTGGGGCTGGACCCCCAATCGCTCTTCCACGAGGAGCCGGAGGGGGACATCCACTCGTCGTTCGCCACGGGGATGAAGGAGCACGCCGTGGAGGACTTCGCAGACCCGCCGGTGGAAAGCTGGGACCCGGGATACCGCAAGGACATCGACGCGATGCTCCTGCTGGCGGACGACGACGCGGGCTACCTGCTGCGCGAGGCCCGGCGCGCGATGAACGACATCGCCGTGCACTGCACCGTGCGGGCGGCCGAGCGCGGCGACGCGCTGCGCAACGAGGACGACGAGGGGATCGAGCACTTCGGCTACGTGGACGGACGCAGCCAGCCGCTGTACCTGCGCAGCGACTTCGAGTTCGACTCGCGGGGGAGGCGGGTGGCGGAGTCCGGCGGTGGGGGGATCCGCAAGTGGGACCCCTTCGAGCCGCTGCGGCGCGTCCTGGTGCCGGACCCCGGCGCCGAGGATGCCCCGGGCTGCTTCGGCAGCTTCATGGTGTTCCGGAAGCTGGAGCAGGACGTGCTGCACTTCAAGCTGCGCGAACAGGAGCTGGCGGACGCGCTCGGCTTCGAGGGCGAGGAGCGGGAGCGCGCCGGCGCCCTCGCGGTGGGCCGCTTCGAAGACGGCACCCCCGTCACCCTTTCCAAGACGGACGGGTTCCGCCCCGCGAAGGAGAACGACTTCGACTACGCCGCGGATGCGGACGGCACCCGCTGCCCATTCCACGCCCACATCCGCAAGGCGAACCCGCGCGGCGACGTGGTGCGCGAGTTCGGCGCCCCGGAGGAGGCGGAGCGCAGCCGCCGCATCACGCGCCGGGGAATGCCGTACGGCGAGCGCAACAAGCACCCGAGCACGTTCCAGGCGATCGAAGAGCTGCCCTCCAAGAACGTGGGGCTGCTCTTCATGTGCTTTCAGGCCAGCATCCGGGCGCAGTTCGCGTTCATGCAGCGCGACTGGTGCAACGCCGCGAACTTCTTGCGGCAGGACACCGGCATCGATCCGGTGATGGGACAGCCGTCTTCCCCTCCGGGCGTCGAGCAACGGTGGTCCAGCGACTACGGTTCGCCCGCCAATACTTCCTTCCGCTTCGAGAACTTCGTGCGGATGAAGGGCGGCGAGTTCTTCTTCGCGCCGTCCATCCCCTTCCTGACGGGGCTGGCCTGACGCTGGCACCGGCGGACGCTGAAGGAGAGCGGCCTCGGTCCAGAGGCCGCTCCCCCGTTTTGTCTTACCGGCGTACGGCCACGATGCGCGCCGACGTGATGTAGTCCAGCCTGGGGAACTCGCGCTTCAGGTACTCGTTTCCCTCGCTGACGATGCGGCGCTGGTCGGGGCCGCGGGGTCCCATCGGCGGGCCTTCGCCGTAGCCCGCGAAGAGGCTGTCCACCACCGCCATCCCCTCCACCACCCGTCCGATGGGCGTGAATCCCTGCCCGTCGAGGGAGCGGTTGTCCGCGTAGTTGATGAAGAGCTGCGTGCCGCGCGCGTCGGGGCCCGCGGTGGCAAAGGTCACGGTGCCGCGCTCGTTGCCGTGCAGCACCGGCTCGTCGCGGATGAAGCGCTCGCTCCACGCGGCCGACACCGCCGGATCGCCGCTGATCCCGAACTGCACCATGAACCCGTTGACGACACGGAAGAAGCGGTTCTCGGCGTAGAACCCGTTGCGCACCAGGTAGTGGAACCGGTCGGCGCCCGCGGGCGACCAGCTCCGCTGCGCCTCCACCACAAACGGCCCGCGGCTCGTCTCGAAGCGCACGCGGAACACCTCGGGAGCCCGCCCCTCCACCTGCGCCTGGCGGAGGAGCGCCGGCGTTTTGGCGCACCCGCCGGCAGCCATAAGCATCATCAGCCCCATCCAGCACCCGCGAACGCCTTTGTGCAGCATGATCCCGATCTCCGGCGTGTATGGACGAGCCCCGCGATCTCCCGCGGCTCTGGCACGCGCCGCAATCCCCGTGCTGCGGCCCGGCGTGTTGACGGCCCCGGCGGCGGAGGCGAGCTTTCCCCCACCCTCTTTGCGGCAACATCCGGCGGCGATCCACACCATGCACGACGAGCTCATCCGGCAGATCGAGGAAGCGACCGGCGACGCCTACCAGGTCGTGGGCCAGCTCGGCGCGGACGAGGCTCGCCCCGGCTTCCTCGCCCGCGAGCGCGACACGGGCACCCTGGTCGCGCTCTCGCTGATCGGCGACGAGCTGCGCATCCTTTCCCGCCTGGACGCATCCGTCCCCACCGGTGGAAGCAGCTGCGCTGGGTGCCACGCCCCGCTCGCGGTGTGGACGGACGCCTGCCCCTCGTGCGGCGCCCGCATCGTCGGCGACGACTTCCCCGACACCCCCGAAGCCCGCGAGGTCCTCCTGGCTGAGGTGCGCAGCGCCAGCGTAGGCGAGTACGACGTCCTCGGCGCGATGGACGGCGCCGCCGGCACCGTCTACTTCGCCCGTGAGCTGGATGGCGGCCGCCTCGTCGCCCTCGCCCTCCAGGCCGAGGACGAGGAAGACGACGCCTGCTCCCTGACCGCCACCTGGCTCGCCCCCTCCGCCGACGCCCCGACGCCGCGCCCCGCCCACATCCCCGCCGAGCTTGCCGCCGTCTCACCCGCCCCGGCCCTCCCGCTCTCCGACCCCGCGCCGCGCCCCAACTGGCTCAAGCGCCTCCTGGGCATCGCCGGCGTCATCGCCATTCTCCTGATCGTCCTCGCCTACGTGAAGAGCGCCCCCACGCTTTCCCCGCCCGCGCCCCCAGCCGCCACACCGTAACCCGCCGCCCACACCGATCCACTCCCCGAGTCCGCGCAGGCGGACTTTGTGCTTTTGTTGCCGCGAGTTCAACTCGCCCCCCGAGATTGCTGGGGGCACGTGCTGAACCAGGACAGCGGTACCGGGCGCGTCGAGGGGATCTCCATGGAGGGGTTCACCGAGGTGGGGCCGTACTTCCGGCGGTGGCTGTCTGTTGTTCCAGGGACTTTCTCGTCGGAGATCCGTCTGGCGGACCCCGGCCTGCCGAGCATCGCCAACACGGACGACGCGTCGTTCGTTTGCGCGGGGTGCCTGCCTTCAACCTGAGCTCGCGGAGCTGGGGCTACCAAGCCTACACCTGGCACACCAGCCGGGATACGTACGACAAAATCGTTTTCGGCGATTTGCGCCGAAATGCCGCGCTCGTGGCGATGCTGGCCTACCTGGCGGCCGAGGAGCCGGAGCTGCTTCCGCGCACCTTTGATCCCGAGCCGATCCATCCTCCGACGGGAGTGCGAATGCGCTGGCCCCGCTGCTCGCCTCCCGCGCGGCAAGCTCGAGGTGTCGATCACGAACCGCATCAGTAGCGATGTACCTCGTGGCGCATTCCCAAGCCACGGGCGGCCGTGCGGCGCCGCCCCTACGACATCCGCGCGCACCGCAAAAGGTCGAGGGCAGGGCAAGGGCGGGCAGACACGCAGGTCTGCCCCTACGGGATGGGTGTGTAGGACGACGGTCAAGGCAGGCGAAGGGTGGGCGCGATAAATCGCGCCCCTACGGGTAAAACCTGCGGCAGCGAGGAACGAGCGGGGGTGAGGGCCCCCGCCGCACGCGATCCGGGGTATCTCCTCCTGTACCCGTGCGCCCACCCGCCCCGAGCCAACACGATGGACACCCCCGCCAAGGTGCTCGGCCAGACCGTGCGCTCGGCATCCGAGATCAACAGCGAGCTGCGCCGCGAGTTCGACCGAACGCTGTACACCCACTACGGCACCCAGTCGCGCCCCGATCCCGTACTCGCCACGCTCTTCCACACGCTTTCGGTGCAGATCGCGCGCGTGTACGACGAGGCGGAGAGCGTCTTCCCGGCCACGGTACTGGACGACCTGGTGGGGGTGCTGGGGATGCCGCCTCGCCTCGCCCACCCCGCCCAGACCGTCGTGCACTTCACGCGCATCGACCAGCGCGAGCGGATCACGCCGGAGACGGAGCTGTTCGGCGCCGCGCGCACCGGCGAGCAGGTCGGCTTCGCGCCGGACGAGTCGATCGAGATCGCGCCGACGCAGCTCGTCTTCGCCGCGGTGTTCGAGGACGGACGCCTCCACGCGGTCCCGGGCGCGCGCGTTCCCGGCGGCCCGCCCGTGCCGCCGGGCAGCACCTCGCTCGCCGCCTGGGAGAGCCCGCCCGCGCTCTACCTCGCCTTCCGGGCCGACGCGCAGCACCTGGGCGGCATGGGCCTGTACGTCGACATCTCGGCCGACAGCCCCGCCGTCGCCGCGGCGCTGGCGCGCAGCCCTTGGCAGCTCCTGGATGACGCCGGGTGCGTGTGGGAGGAGGGGATGCTGCGCGGGCGACCCGGTCGCGGTGGGGTGCAGCGCCTGTCGTGGCTCGATGATCCCGCTCCCGACGACGCCCCGGACGACGCCCTGTCGCGCGTGCTGCGCCTGGACGACGGCGTGTACGGTGGGCAGCTCTGGATCTTCCCCCACGTCCCGCCCGAGCGCCGCGCGCTCTGCACCATGCCCGCGGGGATGGACGACGCCGCGCGCCGCCTCCTCCCCGAGGGCCACGCCGCCGCGCTCGACGAGCCGCTGGCGTGGGTGCGCGTCCCGCTTCCCGCCGGCGTGGAGGGAGTGGCGGACGCGGTGCAGCGCGTGGTCGTCAACTGCGTCACCGCCTCCAACGTGGAGGTGTGGAACGAGCAGGTCCTCTTCGACCGCGCCGCCCGCGTGGTCACGCTCGCGCCCGAGGGCCACGCCGACCGTCACGTCATGGGCATCCTCAGCGTCATCGGCGAGGCGGGGACGCCGTACGCCGAGGAGTCCGAGGTGACGGCGCCGCTCACGCACGGGCGCTACCGCTATCGCGCGGGCGAGCTGGAGTTCAGGCCCGCGCGCGGACCCACCGGGCGCATGGACGGCTACGCGATGGCGCGCCTCCTCTTCTGCGACGCGGACCGCGCCAATGGGATGGAGGGCGGCGACCTGCGCCGCATCGGCTCCTCGCTCTCCAACGCCACCGCGCAGGTCACCAACCTCACGGTGACGCGCGGTGGATGCGCCCCGCCCCCGTTCGCCCCCGCCCGCACCCGCTTCGCCGAGCTCCTGCGCACCCGCGAGCGCGTGGTGACCGCGGCCGACGTGGAGGTGGCGACGCGCGCCTTTGAGCCGCGCGTGCGCTCCGTCCGCGTCGAGGGCGGCTCCGAGCTGCACGATGGAGCCCTCCGCCGCGTCGAAGTCGTCACCGCCTTCGTGGACCCCGCCGACTTCGCGGACCCCGAAGCCGAGGTGATCCGCCTGCGCAGCCAGCTCCAGCGCCACCTTCAGGAGCGCGCCATCCTGGGCCAGCAGGTGCGCGTGGCCGTCGAGCTCGGCTGGGGCGACCGATGAGCGTGATGCCGGATCTCTGCCGCCCCCGACGCGGCATCCGCCAGCGGGTGGATGCCGCCGTCGCCTCGCTCCTCCACCTCGGCGTGGACGCGGAGCGGATCGTGGTGGAGAGCGCCGGCCCCGGGTGGGCGGCGGGGGTGGTGGCGCGGCAGGACCCCGCGCCCGGCACCGCCATCACCGGCCGCACGCGCGTGGTGCTGGCAGTGGGCGGGGCGGGGGCGCTGGACACGCTGCCATTCCCCCTGCGCGACGCCCCCGACGACGAGCTGCGCACGGACCGCCTCCTCGCTCTCGCGGACAACCCCGTCCTCAAGCTGGGGATCTTCATCCGCCGCGCGGGCGGCTTCCTGGCGCTGCGCCGCGACGATCCGGTAGCCGCGCTGCGCTGGATCGAGGAGATCTTTGGCCTCTCCGCCGCCGCTTGGCCGCGCGCGCTCTGGTACTCCGTCGCGCGCCTCCTCCCCACGCTCCACCGCGTCGCCGGCCGCCCCGAAGCCGTCCCCCTCGCCCTCGCGGTCGTCTTCGACCTCCCCGTTGCCGAGGTCCGCATCGTCAGCGCCCCCTCGCAAGCTGGCAGTGGAGCAGCGACTCGCCTCGGCGGCGAGAACGCGCGGCTGGGTGTAGACACGGTTCTCGCCGGCCCGATGGCAGACGAGTCCGCCCTCGAAGTACGCGTCGGCCCCATCCCGCTTTCCGCTTACCTGGAGCACACCAGCCCCTCGCGCCGCGCGCAGCGGGACGCTCTCTACCGCCTGGTCCTCCCCACGCACCTCTCCCATGTGGAGGAGCGATGGACGGTTGGCGACCCCCGCACCGGCTCCCGCCTCGGCGACGGCCACGAGCCACCTGTCCTCGGCGTGAACTGCTACCTCGGCGGATCTGTGTGCGCGTCCTCACCCCGTCCATAGACCCATCCACTTCCTGAACGGAGCGCCTCACTGTACCTGCCCTGAACGGATCTCTGGCGCGGAGTGAAGGAGACGGGCGCTGCCGCGCACTTGGATCCATCCAATGTTCGGCAGGTTTTGCGAGCGGATCTACGTGATCATGCCGTTTCTTGCGAATCCGTGTGCATCGAAAGAAATGGTCTCACGCGAAGGCGCGAAGGCGCAAAGAAAGAACTTCCGTGTCATTCCTTCGCGTCTTAGCGCCTTTGCGTGACACCTTGATCCTTTGAGATTGCACGAGACTTCTGTCGAAATGGTACCAGAGGCAAGTCCGCGTATTTGCATCCGAACATGGGACGGGGCGGTGCGGTGGCCTGAGCCCGTCTCCTTCACTCCGCGCCACATGCCTGCGAAGGCCAAGGCGCGGCGCAGCGCTTCGTTCAGGAAGTTGGTGGTTCGCCGCAGTCGCTCAGGACTCAGCACTTCCGTTTGAGCGCCACCGAGGAGCCACAGCTCGAACCGAAATACCCCGGAACCGCCCGACGCGCGGATCCGGGGTATCTCGTTTGTAGGCCCTCCACGTCGGGGGGACGACACGAGACGCGAGGGGGTGTGAGCGTGCGCGACGGGCTGAAGTCGGTCAACTGGACCACGGGGATGCTGCTGACCCCCGACCACTTCCGGCGGCAGGACGACTTCGTGGAGGGCACCTTCGGGTGGCTCCTCCGCTACTGCACGCCGGGGAGCGGGCTGGTGGGGGGCGGCGTGCGGGTGGACGGCGCGCACCGCGTCCTCGGCACCTGCGACCCGCACGTGGAAGTCAGCGACGACGGCGCCACCGTGCGCGTCTCCGTGGTGCAGGCGCGCGGCATCACGCCGGACGGCGAGCCGGTGGAGGTGGACCGCGGCAGCGTGGTGAGCGGCGACTTCGCGCGCGGCGAGCTGGCCGGCGCCACCGAGCTCCTCGTCTACCTGAACGTCACCGGCGAGCGCGAGGCGGACCCGGAGAGCATCGGGCGCGACGCCGCCAACCCCAACCAGGCCGCCGCCCGCCGCCCGTGCGTCCAGCTCCTCCTGGGCGCCGAGGCGGACGAGGCGGTCAGCTCGCTCGTCGTGGGCCGCATCCGCCGCGCGGCCGAGACGCTGCACTTCGAGGTGGACGGCGCCTTCATCCCCCCGTGCGTCAGCGTGGCGGCGCACTCCGCGCTGTATTCGGCGTGGGCGCGCATCCACGCGGAGGTGGTGCACCTCTCCGGCAGGTTCGCGCAGCTCCACCGCATGGTGGCGCGCTACGTGGACCAGGTGGCGCGGCGCGGCGTGGACACGCGCACCGACCTGGACGTGCTCGCCTTCGTGGAGCGCGCGGTTCTCGCGCTGGACGGCTGCGCGTACGAGACGATGGACCCCGCCCTCGCCCCCGCGCGCCTCTTTCGCGAGATCGACCGCGCCGGCCGCCGCGTGGCGCTCGCGCTCGACCTCTCGGCCGCCACGCAGCTCTTCTTCACCACGCTGGCCGGCACCGACGCGTCGTACGCCGTGCTGCTGGAGGAAGAGCGCAACTCCCTCGCGGCCCAGCGCCAGATCTCGCCGCGCGCGGACCTGCGCGAGTCGGTGGCGCGCGCGGACGCCACACTGGTGAGACTGGCCGACCTGTGTCAGGCGCTGGAAGGGAAGTACGTCGACTACCGCGTCAACCGCTCGGTGGACTCGCTCCGCTTCCTGCTGGACCGCGACGGCGACCACTTCTACATGGCCGTCGCCACGCCGGGACACCCGCAGCGCGAGGGCGACCTGCTCACCTTCGTCTTCTCGCAGATGTCGCTCACCGGGCGCCACGAGTACCGCGTGGTGCTGCTGGGCGATCCGCAGGGGATCTCCAGCTGGCAGGTGGGCGAGGAGCTGTGGGTGGACCTGCGCGTCAACTCCGCCTCCGGCCCCGGCAGGCCGATCTCGCGCACGGCGTACTGCGAGGTCGCCGGCCAGCGCAACTTCGCCGTCAACTTCGACACTCCGCCCGAGATCGCCACGCTCTCGGGGCTCCAGGTGACGGTGCACCCGGGCCACCGCGTGCGCGGCGCCGTCCTCTTTCAGCGCCGCCTGGGGCTGGCCGCCGAGACCATCGCCGCACCGCCCGCCGTCCCCGTCGAAGCGCCCGCGCCCGTCCTCCTCCCCGCCGGCCCCGATCTCGTAGACGAGGCCGAGCCCACCTTTCGCGCGCCGCGCATCAAGCTGCGCCGCTCCAGGCCGTGACCATGGACCTGAACCGACTGTCGATGGACCTCTCCGCCGCGCTGGAGGGAGCGCGGGGCGTCGCGGCCCGCGCCGGGAGCGCGTACATCCAGCCCGCGCACCTGCTGGCGACGCTGCTGGATGCGGGCGGCGCGCTCGGGCACCTGGCGCCGCGCCTGGCCCTGAACGCCGCGGCCGCCCGCAACGCCGTGGAGCGCGCCTCCGCCGGCGCGGACGGCGTGAGGCTGGAGCCGGGGCGGCAGCCCATCGCCGGGCGCGCCCTCCGCGACCTGCTCGACTCCGCCTACGCGCTGGCGGACCGGCGCGGCGGCCACACCGTGGGGCCGCTGGAAGTGGCCCACGCCGCCGCCGACGGCCCCCTCGCCGCGCCGCTGCGCGACAGCGGGTGGACGCCGGAGCGCATCGCCGCCGCGCTCGACTCCCCCGAGTTCATGCAGCCCGCCGGGGGCGACGTCATCCCCACAGGCGCCCTCGGGCGCTTCTCACGCGACCTGACCGCCGCGGCGCGCGAGGGGAAGCTTCCGCCCGTCGTCGGGCGCGACGCGGAAACGCGCAGCCTGGCGCAGACACTCCTGCGCCGCACCAAGAACAACCCCGTGCTGGTAGGCGATCCCGGCACCGGCAAAACGGCGATCGTGGAGGGCCTCGCCCAGCGCATCGCCGCCGGCGACGTGCCGGATTCTCTGCGCGGCACGCGGCTCCTGGCGCTGGACCTGGCGGGGCTCGTGGCCGGCGCCAAGTACCGAGGCGAGTTCGAAGAGCGCCTCAAGGCCGTCGTTGACGAGGCGCGGGAGGCGCGCGACGTCGTCCTCTTCCTGGACGAGCTGCACACGCTGGTGGGCGCGGGGGGCGGGGCGGGGGGGATGGACGCCGCGAACCTGCTGAAGCCCGCCCTCTCGCGCGGCGAGCTGCGCTGCATCGGCGCCACGACCCACGACGAGTACCGCGAACGGATCGAGCGCGACGGTGCCCTGGCGCGCCGCTTCGAGCGCATCCCCGTGGACGAGCCGGACGACGAATCGATGCTGGCGATGCTGCGCGGCGCGCGCGGCCACTACGAGTCGCACCACGGCGTCACCATCACCGGCGCCGCGCTGGACGCCACCGTCCGCCTGGCGCGCCGCCACCTGCGCGACCGCTTCTTCCCCGACAAGGCGTTCGACGTGCTGGACGAGGCCGCCGCGCGCATCCGCATGCAGACCGAGTCGCGCCCGGAGGAGATCGACACCCGCGACCGCGACCTGGCCCGCCTGCGCCGCCGCCTGGAAACCGCCTCCGAAGCCGACGCGCCCGCCCTGGCGCACGAGATCGCCAACCGCACCGCGGAGTTGGACGCCCTCGCCGCGCGCTGGCACGAAGAGCGTGAGACCGCCACCGCGCTCGCCGCCACGCGCTCGGCCGCCGCCACCGCGCGCGCGGAGCTGGACGTGGCCGTCGCGCGCGGCGACGTGGCCCGCGCCGCCGAGCTCCGCTACGGCACGCTGAAGTACCTGCTGGAGCAGAAGACCGACCTGGAAGCCCGCCACGCCGCCGCGGGGACGCTCGTCTCGCGCGAAGTTGGCCCCGCGGACGTGGCGGAGGTCGTCGCGCGCCGCGCCCGCATCCCCGTCGCGCGGATGATGGAGAGCGAGCGCGAGCGACTCCTTCACCTGGAAGACCGCCTCGGCGCCCGCGTCGTGGGGCAGCGCGACGCCGTGCTCGCCGTGGCCGACGCCGCGCGCCGCATGCGCGGCGAGCTGCGCCGCAAGCAGAAGCCTGCGTCGTTTCTCTTCGTGGGGCCCACCGGCGTCGGGAAGACGGAGCTAGCCAAGGCGCTCGCCGCCGCGCTCTTTGACGACGACGGCGCGCTGATCCGCATCGACATGGCGGAATACAAGGACTCGCACTCCGTCTCGGGACTGATCGGCTCGCGGCCGGGGCTGGTGGGCTCCGAGCAGGGCGGCTACCTCACCGAGCAGGTGCGCCGCTCGCCGCACTCCGTCGTCCTCTTCGACGAGATCGAGAAGGCGCACCCGGAGGTCATCGACATCCTGCTGGGCGTGCTGGACGAGGGGCGCCTGACCGACGCGCAGGGCCGCTTCTGCGATTTCACGCACACCATCGTCCTCCTCACCTCCAACCTGGGCGTGCGCGAGGCCAACGCCGCCACCGACGACGCGGACGAGCGCAAGCGCATCATCCTGCAGGCCGTGCAGTCGTCGCTCCGCCCCGAGCTCTTCAACCGCATCGGCGGCGTGATCCCCTTCGACTCGCTCGAGATGGACACGCTGCAGCGCATCGTCCGCATGCACCTGGACGGCGTCGCCGCGCGGCTTCGCGAGCACCACGGCGCCGCCCTCGCCGCGGACGACGCCGCCGTCGCCCTGCTCGCGGAGCTGGCCTACGATCCCGCGTACGGCGCCCGCCCCGTCGAGCGCACCATCGAGCGCGTCGTCCTCTCCGACCTGTCGCGGATGATCATCGCGGGCGACGTCACCCCCGGCGCCGAGGTCCGCCTGCTGCGCGACGGCGGTGACGTCGTGATCCTCGCCGGCCCGCTGGAGGAGGTCGCCGCCGAGGCGGGGCGCATCCTCGCGGTGACGGAAGAGGCGCCGCTCGCGGAGGCATCCGCGTGAACGTCCGGACGCTGGCCTTCCTGCTCCTCCTCCTGCCCTCCGCGGCGGAGGCGCAGTTCCCCTTTCCCTGGCGCCGCCGCAAGCCGGAGCCGCCGCCCGCGCAGGTGCACCCGCAGTGGCCCGCGCAGCCGCCCGCCGCGCAGCAGGCGCCGCCCGCGCAGGCACCCGTGCAGGCCGCGCCCACCGTCGTCCAGCCGGCGCCGCAGCCCGTGCAGCCGCAGGGCCTCACGCCGCTCCAGCAGGAAGACAAGGCGCGCCTCCTGAAGCTGGCCCGCGACGCATCGCTCACCCCCGCCACCACCGTCCGCGACGCGGAGGACCGGATGGAGCGTTGGAAGATGGTGATGCTGATCGACCCCGCCGACGTGGAGGCGCGGCTCGGCCACGAGCAGGCGCAGAAGGGGCTCGACGCCGCGCGCCTCAAGGAGGAGACGGACCGCACCAGCAAGGAAGCGCGCGACAAGGAGCTCACCGAGAAGCGCGACCGGCTGCGCATGGCGGAGCGCGCCCTGTACGCCCGTGACCTCAACGGCGCGGAAGGGATCCTCAACGACGTCCTCCGCCAGCATCCGGACGATCCGCGCGCCAACTCGCTGATGGACATGCTGCGCGACGTCCGCCGCGCGTCCGAGCTGCGCCGGCGGGTGATGTACGGCTCGGTCGGTCTCCTGGGGCTCGCCTTCGTGCTGGGCGCGTGGGCGCGCCGCGTGTACCACACGCGCAAACAGGAGGCGCAGGCCGCGGGCGACCAGGCGCGCGCGCTGGTCAAAGTCGTGGACGGGGTGGGCCGCGGAAAGCTCGTCCCCATCACGCGCGACCTGCTGCGCATCGGCGCCGCCGAGGGCGCGGGCGACGGCGACAGGAACGACGTGGTGGTGAGCGACGCCAACGCGGCCGTGTCGCGCTTCCACTGCGCCATCGTCCGCAAGGGCCGCGACTACTTCCTCCTGGATTCGTCGCTCAACGGCACGCGCCTCAATGACCGCCGCCTCGACCGCGGCGAGCACCACGTGCTGCGAGACGGGGACGAGTTCGTCCTCGCCGAGTCGGCGCGCATCAAGTTCCTCCGCACATGACCGTCGCCTGGCGCGTTCTGGCCGATCGCGGCGCGACCCGCGTCGTCATGCTGCGCGACCGCGCGGGGCATCCGCTCGTCCTGAAGCACCTCGCGACCGACGACGACTGCGCCGCCGCCCGCCTCCGCGCCGAAGCCGAGCTCCTGAAAGCCGCAGGGGACAGTGGCGTCATCGCCCTGCGCGGGACCATCGCCGAGCCACCGGGGATCGTGCTGGAGTACGCGTCTGGCGGCTCTCTCGCGGACCGCCTGCGCATATCCGGCGCGCTCCCGCCCGCCGAGGCCGTGCGCATCGTCGCCCAGCTCGCGGACGCGCTGGCGCACCTCCACGCGCGCGGCATCGTGCATCGCGACGTGAAGCCGTCGAACGTGCTCTTTACCGCGCACGGCGAGCTGCGCCTGGCGGACTTCGGCGTGGCCGCCCGCATCGGCTCGTGCGGCACGCTGGGCGACGGGTGGGAAGAGCTGCGCGTCGGAACGCCGCCCTACGCCGCCCCCGAGCAGTGGACTGCCCCCGCAACATCCGCACATCCCGCCGCCGACGTGTACGCGCTCGGCGTGGTGCTGTACGAGCTGCTGACCGCCCGCCTCCCCTGGGAGCCGCTGCCGGATGAGGACGACGAGGCGTTCGCATCCCGCATCCGCCACGAAGCGCCCCTTGCGCCATCGGCACGCGGAGCCCGCCTTCCGCCCGCCCTCGAAGCGCTCGTCATGGGGGCGCTGCGTCCAATCCCGGAGGATCGCCCCGCCTCCGCCGCGGAGTTCGCACGCCGCGCACGCGAGGCAATGCGGAGCACGATGGTCATCCGTGCACTCGCCGCAGCCTGCATCGCCGCCGCGCTGCTGCTGGCCCGGATCTTTGCCCTGCCCGCATGACGACGCGCCCCCGCCTGGTCCCGCTCGCGCCGACGCGCGGCAGCGAAGCTCCGCTCAACGCCTCCCCCTTCTGGGTGGGCACCGGCGCCGGGTGCGGCCTGCGCCTGCACCTCCCCGGCGTCGCGGATCGCCACGTCGCCCTGCTGGAGCGCGAGGACGGCATCTGGCTCGTCCCCGTCCGCGCAGTCCAACCCGCGCCGCGCGTGAACGGCTCACCCATCGCCGCCGAGGTGCGCCTCCGCCCCGGCGACGTGGTCGAGCTGGTCCCCGGCGCCTCGTACCGCTTCGCCACGGGCGAGCGTGTCGCCCCACGCACGGCCCCGGCGCTCGCCCCCGAGCCCGCGCCGCCGCCCGCCCGCGGCCCCACCCTGCGCGAGCGCATCGCCAGACGGTTTCGTCGCCGCGGCGGGAGCGGACTGCTGAGTCCGCTTGCGAAGTTCGCCATCGTGGCCGCGCTCCTCCTCGTGGTCGGCTCCGGCGCGCTGCTGGTGAGGGCGTTCCGGGCCGGCTCCGCCGCGCGTCCCCTCTCCGAAGAGGACGCCGAGTACTTCGACGCGCTCACCCTGACAGCCTACGAGCACATCGAGCGCGGCACCTCGCTGCTGGAGATGGGCCTCGCGGACCCGGCGCTCAAGGAGTTCGCGCGCGCCCTCAACACTCTCGAGACCAGCCGCCTGCGCAACGACCGCGCGGTGCGGCGCAGCGTCGCGGCGCTTGAGAGCGCCATTGCAGAGATCTACCGCGCAAAGCGCATCCGCGTCCCCGGGCGCTACGCTGCCGCCCCGCGTTCGCCGGCGGCCCCGCGCCCAGCCATGCGCGGCGCCATGAGCCCGGAGCAGTTCGCGGAGCGCTTCGCCCGCGTGCAGCAGCGCTTCAGTGTACGCTTTGGCCGCCCGCTGGTCGTCACCGGCCGCGACCACGCCGAGCACCTCTCGCTCTACGGCGCCGGCAGCGCGCTGGACCTGCGCGTCCGCGACCTGTCGCGCGAGCAGGTCGGCTTCGCCATCGCGGCGATGCGAGAGGAGGGCATCCGCGTGAAGGACTTCTCGGACGACGCCATCCTCCGTGCCCAGATCCGCAGCGCCCGCGCCGCCGGCCTCTCCGACCGCGCCGGCACCGGCCTCCACCTCCACGTCGACCGCTTCCCCAACCGGCGGGACCGCTGGACGGTTCGGTGAGCGGTTAGTTGGCCCGGTTCCCGGAGCGAGTGAATTCGCCGCTGGAACCATACAAAGTCCGCTGCGCGGACTCCGGGTCTAATGCCGCGTTTCTCGAGCCGCCTTCAGCCGGCTTCCCGTGATTCCAGCCGGGGGATTCATCCCCCGGTGAGCACCCGGGCCGAATCCCGCGTCTCGCACAGATCCCATCCGCCGGTGTTCGCCCCGGCGTGCCGGGCCCCGATGCGCTCCCGCCGCCCGACGACCAACCCACGAGCAACATTATGCCCGCCTACTTCGTCGAATTCGCCACAGCCGAGGGTCCCAAACGCCTCCGCTTCACGCTCGATCCCGAACGGTCGCTGGGGCCGCAGGTGCATCAGATCCTGGAGGAGATGCGCCAGCGCGGCCTGCTGCTGAGCGGCGGCCCACGCGACGAGCTGGGCGTCTACTGGAACGGCGCCGATCTGGAGCTGGACCGCTCCCCCGAAGCGCTCGGCGTCACACCGGACGGGCCGCTGGAGCTGCGCATGCGCCCGCGTCCGTCCCGCGCCCCCGCCGCCGCGCCCGAGCCGCCGATCGCCCCGTACTTCCCGCGCTCCACCTACGCCGCCCCACTCGCCGGCGCGGCGGGCGCGCTGCTCGGCTGGCTCGTCACGTCCATGCTCACCGACCTGGGCCCCTGGCTCACCAGCTACCGCACTCTGGACCTGGCCGCCGCCGCGCTCCTCGGCGCCGGCATTGGGGTGGGCGTGCGGACGGCTGGGGCGGTGCGAAAAGGAGCGCGCATGTGGCTCGGCGCGGCCAGCGGAGCGGCGGTGGGTGCAGTGGGTGGCGGAGTTGGCGCGATGATGGGAACCGTGCTCGGCGGGGTGCTCGATCCGGGGTATCTACTCCTAAGGGCGGTCCTGTGGGCGATGGTAGCCGCAGGAGTTGGCGGGGCGCTGGGGCTGCTGGAAACGAGCCGTGCGCGGAGGGCGCTGGACGGCGCCTCGTTCGGCACCGCGGCTGGAGCGGCGGGAGCCCTCCTCTTCACCGCCCCGGGACCGACGGAGTTCTGGCATGCGCTGGCCTTCGCGGTGGTGGGCGCGGCACTCGGAAGCGGACTGCACACCCCCGCGCTTCGGCGGGCACAGGCGGTCCTCGGCACCGACGGCGACGAAGGGGGACGGATGACACTCTTTCACATCCGCGAGTGGGCGCTGGAAGACGGACGCCCGGTCGCGCTCCCCGGTGCCGCCGTCCTCCGCTGCGACTCCGGCCGCTGCCAGCTCACCCCCGGCGATGCGCCGGTGCGGGTGGCCGGCCAGCCCCTCCAGGGCCCGCACGACCTGCGCAACGGCGACACGGTGGAGCTGGATGGAGTGCGCCTCCGCTTCCGGCGCCTGCGGGAGCCCCGCCCGTGACCCGCGCGCAATTGGGCACCCTCGCGTTGCTCGCAGCCCTGTCGAGCCCCGCATCCGCGCAGCCGGAGCTGGTCCGCTGCGCCGACGGACGCTCCGTCCCCTGCTTCCGCACGCGCGTGGACCTCACGCGTGCAGAGGCGCAGGCGCTGGGCACGGGGGATTCGGCGCGGTGGAGCGGCGCGGCGGGCGCGGTCCCGTTCCGCGAGGTGGATGTCCGCATGGTGGCCGATGCCGCGCGCCCCCTCGTCCTCCTGGTGCTCTTTGACGCCAGCGGGAGCATGGCCGGGGAGGGGATGCAGCAGACGCGCTCCGCCCTCCGCGCCTTCCTGCGCGGGCTGGGCGGGAGCGAGGTGGCGGTGGCGCCCTTTGGCAGCCGCGACGTGACGGCCGGAATCCGCCGGGCGCGCTTCGGCTCCCCCGCCGGGACGGAAGCGGGAATGGACCGCCTCCCGGCGCCCGCGGGGAACACCGGCCTCTACAGCGCCGTCGCCACAGGCGCGGAAGTGCTGGCCGCCCGCCTGCGAACCGCGCCGATGGGAGCGCAGGGAGTCCTTCTGGTGCTCACCGACGGCCGCAACGACGTCGGGCACCCCGGCGACGAGCCGGGGCTGCTGGCGGGGCCGGAGGGGCGCGAACGGGCGGTGGACGCGGTGCGCCGCGCCGGAGTCCCGGTGTGGATGGTGGGGATCGGCAACGGCGTGGACGCGGGCGAGCTTGCCGCGCTTGCCGGGCCGATGGGAACGCCGCACACCGTCGCCTTCGATCCCGTCCGCCTGGGCCGCACGCTGGGCGAGCTGCGCGGCTCCCTCGCCTCCGCGCGGCAGGTGACGGCGGTGCTACCGGCCGATGCGCGCTCCCGCCTGGCACGCGGCGAGGCGGAGGTGCGCGTGGAGCACGCCGTCCGCGGCACCCCGGGCACACCGCACACCGCCCGCTGGAGGCCGCCGCTGATGGCGCTCCCCGCCTTTGCCGGAGTGGCGAGCCCGTCCCGCCCGCTCGCCACCCTCGCGGCGATGCAGGACGAGTCGTCGGCCGGCGGTACCCTGCCGGTGTTCGCGACACTGGCCACGCTCCTGGCGGTGCTCTGGTGGATCGTGCCGCCGCTGATCTGGCCCGTGCGCCGCGCAGCCGTCGCGGCGCCCCAGCCGCGGAGCGCACCCGAGGGCGACGGCATCCGCCCGGGAGTACGCGAGGCGCCCCCGCGCCGCCGGAGCGACGTCACCGCAGCACTGGCCCGCCGCATCGTCGTGCGGAGCGGATGAACGCTCCGACCCCGCAGCTCCATCGCGCCACCGTGAGCGGGGCGCATCCTATCCCTCCGATCCCGGCCCACGTCCGGACCAAGGAGAGCCAGCCATGCCGGTAGTGAAAGTCACCCGCGCCGGTGTGCGGTCGGCGCCGCGCGAGGTGCCCACGGACACCACCGCCGCCATCCTCCCCATGACGGCGGACCGTGTGGGGCGCGAAGCCCCGGAAGACGAGCAGCCCACCAGGGTGGCGAGCCTGGCGGAGGCGTTCGAGAAGTTCGCCCCGCGCCTCGACTTCCGCACGGTCGTGGGCGACGACGGGGCCGAGTTCGCGGCGGACCTGGAGTTCCGCTCGCTGCGCGACTTCGACCCCAAGCAGATCCGCTCCCGCGACCCGGGGAAGCGCAACGACCTGGCCGACCTGCAGAGCCGCATCGACATGCTGCACCGCATGCGCGAGCGCTTCAGCGTCCTCTCGGTGAAGCGCGCATGGGAGAACGAGGAGCAGCGCCGCGAGATCATCGGCGCGGTCGCCGACTTCGAGGAGCAGCTCCGCCTCATCGCCCAGGGAGGTGAAGGATGAGCACGATCGAGACGCAGCTCCTCACCGCGCACGAGATTATCGGGCAGCGGCGGGCGGGGAAGGCGATCGAGGAGATCTTCAACGTCATCCACCCCGCGCCCCCGCGCACCGCGCTCGCCGAGATCTTTTCGGCGGGGACCGCGGCGCAGTTCCTCGACCGCGTCACCTCCTTCAGCGAGCTGCTGCGCGAGACGGACAGCCACGAGCAGGCGCTGGCCCGGCTGGACCGCGCCATCGAGGCCGCCGGGCGGGTGCGCGACCAGGTGCTGTGCGAGCTCTACGAGCAGATCCGTCCGCTGGAGCGCAGCTACCGCCTGCTGAACCTGTTCTTCGACAACGCCGAAGTGCGCGACCAGGTGCAGCGGCCGCCGGTGGAGTTCTACCTCTTCAACGCAGACACCTCGGCCATCCGCAGCGATGCCGACTCGTCCACCATCGCCGCGGTCGACGAGTTCGTGCAGAGCCGCAACGACTCGTTCAACTTCCGCCAGTTCATCTGCAACCTGGTGATCCCCGGCTACGTGCCGGACCGGGTGCGCGTCCGCCTGGAGGAGATCGCCAACCAGTGGGGGATGCTGCTGGTGGGCGACCTGCGCGACGAGCCTTCCTTCCGCGCCCTGAGCGACCAGTTCCGCACCGACGGCGGCACCTACGAGTTCCTCAAGCGCGCCGAGGACCGCGCCGCCGCCGACGTGGTGGTGGCCGGGTGGGTGAAGCTGCGCGACCGCCACTGGTTCGAGGATGGCGAGGGCGACGCCGACCTGTACGGGCCCGCCTCGCTCCTCTTCGCGGGCGCGCTGGCGCGGACGGACCGCACCTCGGGCGGCGGGATCGCGCAGGGGCCGGTGGGGATGATCTTCGGCCAGCTTCGGGGGGCCGAGCGCGCTCGCATCGAGCCGCGCATCTCGCAGATGGAGCACCTGTCGATGGAGCGGCAGATCGTCTCCATCATCCGCAACGAGGACAACCAGCTCTGCTTCGTGGGGAGCCGCTCGCAGGCGCAGGACCCCGACGGCGTCCTCAAGTTCTTCACCTCGTACCGCGTGCTGCGCTACCTGGAGCGGCGCATCGCCGTGTACCTGCGGCGCGTGGCGGAGCAGCGGCTCACGCGCGACCTGGTGAAGGAGCAGGTGAGGAACCCCATCGAGGAGTTCCTGGACAGCGAGAAGCGCAAGGGGACGATCTACAACTTCGACCTGGACATAGACATGGACGAGGCGAAGTTCGCGCGCGGAGTGCTGGACATCAACCTGGAAGTGGTGCCGGTGGGGCCGGCCGAGCAGTTCGTCCTCAAGATCGACACGCCCCCTTTTCAGGACGCGAGGGAAGGCGCGCAGCAGTGACGGCGCCCGGGCTCTCGGTGCGCGTGCCGAAGCCCCGGCGACCACGCGGTGCGGGCGCGGCCGTCCGGCGGATGTTGGAGTGGCTGCGCGGCTGGTCCGGCGGATGACTTCGCCGGAACGACGAAGCGGCGCACGAGGCGCCGCGAAACACGCCGGGGGCGGAGCGCTCCCGGACAATAACCCCGACTCCCAGGGAGGAGCTCATGGCCGGTGCAGCCACGTACAAGCGCGTGATGGTGGAAGTGGGAGGGCTGAAGTTCTTCCCCGTCGAGGCTCGCTACAGCCTGTCGCGCAGCGCCAACCAGGTGGGCCGCCGCATCGGCGACTCGCTTCAGGGGCGCGCCTTCATCTACTGCGACGCCCACGACACGTCGCGCCTCACCCAGGACGACGCCATCGAGCTGTGGAGGATGGCGACGGAGACCAAGGATCCGCTCCACAAGGTGTCGATCACCTACTACTCGGAAGACGGCGACCGCGTGCTGTCGAACGTGGAGTTCATGGGGTGGATCAACAACTTCGAGTTCTACAACCCGGCCATCGGCGGCGAGAGCCGCGGCGCCGGGATGGGCCACGGCGGCGCGCCCACGCCGGCGCTGAACAGCCCGAACGGCTACAACAACCTGCTGTACCTGGAGATGGCCGTGGTGCTGGACGAGGCCAACGTCAGCAAGCACAAGTTCACCAAGTAAAAACAGCCTCACACAGAGACACAGAGGGGCACGGAAAGAAAAGCAGAAGGGCTCTTCCTAGCTTGTAGTTCCCTCTCTGGCCTCTGTGTGATGCTGTTCACTGGATCTGTCGACACGGAGAAAATCGTGCGAACGCTGGCCCTTCCGCTCCGCGTGAACCGTGATGGCAAGCTGGAGCGCGCCGACGCGGGCGACACGCTGCTGGCGATGATCCGCGCGATGGTGGCGGCGTCGCCGGCGAGTGGGACGCGCTTTGGGGTCCACGAGGCGTTCCGGCGCGCCAACCCCGCGCTCCAGGACCAGCAGTGCCTGGCGGACGCGCTCAACGAGGCGCTCACGGAGCTGGGGATCGACTGGGCGCGCGTCCTGGGCGTCCACACCGAACCCGGCGAGCAGCCGTGGGAGCGGCGCTTCGGCATCACCCTGCACATCGACGGCCGAGAGCAGGCCGTGCACGGCACCGTCGCGGCGTAGCATCGCACCTACCAGGGAGAACCATGCGTGTGGACGTGACGGTGGAGGTCGGCGAGCTGCGGCTGCGCAACGGCGAGATCGCCCACCTGGAGCTGCACCAGGAGCTCGGCGCGCACCACCTCTGCTCGCTGGAGTTCACCCGCGACGAGGCCACCGACCTCCTCCTGGAGCGCCTCCTGGACGTCCCCGTCACGGTCACGCTGGCGGACGAGACCGGCGAGCACGCTGCCTTCACCGGCCAGGTGATCGGCGGCACGCAGGGGCACCTCCTGAACGCCGGCTCGCGCTTCCGCCTGGAGGCCGCCTCGAAGTCCATCGCCATGCAGATGCACCGCGACATGGACGTCTTCGAGAACATGGCCTACACCGAAGTCGCGCGCCGGCTGGTCAGCGATGCCGGGCTCCAGCTCACGGTGGGCGAGGCGAAGGCGGGCGAGCGCTACCCGTACCTCCAGCAGAGCGGGGAGACGGACTGGGAGTTCCTCGTCCGCATCGCCGACGAGAACGGCTGCTGGGTGCGCCCCGCCGCGGCCGGCCTGGAGCTGCGCTCCGGCTTCGACGACCAGGCGTGGGAGCTACTCTGGGGCGCCAACCTCCTGGCCCTCTCCACCCGCTGCCGATTGGCCAACCCCGGCTACAAGGGCGCCGTCTACCAGGTGAACGAGAAGCGCGAGCACCGCTTTCACGCCGTGCGCTCCGCGCCCACGCTTCTGGGCGGCGCCACCGCGCTGGTCAACGCAGCGACGCGCGCATCGCACACCTTTGCCAGCGGCGGCGACCCCGGCGTGCTGGACGATGGCGCCCGCACGCCCACCCTGGCCGCCTTCAAGCAGCGGCTGGAGCAGGAGAGTCAGCGCGCGCTCGGCTCGGCCGTCGGCGTGGAGGGCACCTCCACCCACCCGGCGCTCAAGGCGGGCGACACCGTGCACGTGAGCGACGCGGGCACCTTCAAGTTGGCCGCCACGGGGAAGTTTGGCCTGGTGCGGGTGACGCACCGCTGGGACGGCGCGCACTACTCCAACGACTTCGCCGCGAGCCCGTGGGCCGCCTTCACCAGCGAGACGCGCCCGCCGCGCCCGCTCGCCCACGGCTTCGTGACCGCCGAGGTGGTGGACAACCGCGACCCACAGGGGCTCGGCCGCCTGCGCGTGCGGTACCGCTGGCAGGATCAGCCCGCGCGCACCCTCTGGATGCGCGTCGCCACTCCGCACGCGGGGAACGGGCGCGGGATGCTCTTCCTCCCCGAACCGGGCGACGAGGTGGTGGTCGCCTTCGAGCAGGGGGACCCGGAGCGGCCCTGCGTCATGGGGAGCGTGTGGAACGGCAAGGACCGCGCGCCTCACCAGAGCGGCGTGCAGCGCATCGTCACGAAGAGCGGCAACGCGCTGCACCTGAGCGACGAGCAGGGGAAGGAGACGGTTGAGATCCACACCTCAAAGGGCACCTGCCTGATCCAGCTCAGCAACGACGCGGGCGGCATCCCCACCATCACGCTCCACGCCGAGGGCGACCTCGCCCTGGAAGCCACGGGCGAGATCCGCATGTCGTGCAAGCGCCTGGTGCAAAAGGTGGAAGAGGACGCGTCGCGCGAGGTGGGCGGCGCGGAGCAGGTGAAGGTGGGGAAAGGGCTGAAGGTGATCACGGGCAACGAGCTGGCACTCTCCGCCGGGACCAGCGCGACGCTGCAGGCCGCCGCCAAGCTGGAGACGATCGCGGGCGCCACCAACACCATCGCGGGCGCCACCGTGCAGATCCAGCCGCCGGGGCACGTCAAGCAGAGCGTGCGCATCGAGGGCCTGACGCTGAAAGGCTCGGTGCACGGCACGCGAGCGGTCCCCGCGCTCGCCCCCGGCACCAGCACCGCCGACTCCCGCACGCCGAGAGCGGGCACCCGGCAGGCTTCCGCGCGGCCCACCGCGGCGCAGCCGAACCAGGCTCAGTTCTACGTCACGCGAGTCACGGGGCAGGTGGCGGGAGGGCAGCCGGGCACCTCCATTCAGGCACAGAAAAACACGACGGTGGTCTTCACCGCGGACCAGTTTACCCGCACCCCCGCCGCCGCCGAGCTGCAGCAGATCCATTGGGGAGTGCGGGTCGGAAGTGGGGCGATGGAGGCGCAGTCCGCGCGAGGCCAGCAGTTCAGACTGCGGCTGGAGGATCGGCACGACGGCCAGCAGGTGCGTGTGTACGCCTACAAACGGAGCGCGACTGACCGGGTGAGCGTTTCCGTGCAGGTCGGGACCATGCGGAGGAGACTCGCGAACGAAGCGGAGGGAAGACGCATACTCCAGGCGGCCAGGGACAGCGGGGAATGGCGCTACACCCAGGGCGTGCCCAACACTCCCAGGTTGTACAATGACCCCCGCGGTGGTGATTGCACGGACCTCGTTCGGCTCGCGACCCGGCGCGCGCTGGGTACGCACTGGCGAAGCAGCCACAAAGCGAGTACCGCGATGTTCCGATCTGGAGATCACCCGGGCTTCGAGCGCGTCAGGACGCCGCAGGTGGGCGACGTCGTCGTGGAAGGCGGGCACGCCGGCATCTACTCACATACCGACGCCGACGGAAAAGTGTTAGGCTGGGCAAACAATGGGAGTCCAGGCAGGCGAGGCCGGCCATACAGGGACCGCGAAACCGGCCTCAGGCCCTTCAACCAGGGATGGTTTGGAGATGGAGGAGCTCACTTTTTCCGCGCGGTCGTGCACCCGTAAGGACTCGTCCATCCGTACATTGGGCATCGCGGTGTTGTGTGTCGCCGCCGTGTTGGCGTGCTCTGAGCCAGAAGCGGAAGCCGAGTCAGCTCAACCGGCTAGAGTCGGGGTGGTGGATGCCGAGGAGAGTGTCCGGCGTTATCTCGAAAACGCGGTTTACACGCGAGTGCCGGCGGAGGAAGCGGGCGAAGAGATCTGCGAGTCCGCGGCTACGTACCCGCTCCTGGCTCTTGCGCAGTATCGCGTGCTCGGGTCTGAGATGCGTGGTGATACGGCGCTCGTCGAGGCGGAGGTGTCGAGTGTCGCAACTCTCGTCCAGCATCCCCGCGTCGCCGATAGGTACGTCATTTCGCGGGGGGTTCGTACAGACACTCTCCACTTCGCGTTGCTCCGGGCGGGTACCACGCCGGGGTGGCAGATCTGCGGGTATGCGCGCGAGTTCATCGACTTCTTTGGGCCGAACGACCTGGACGATTCGACCGTAGAATGGCGCCCGAGGGGTGCGTCGTGGCAAACGCTGAGAACCGCGGTGGACTCCATGCGGGGTGCCGTGAAGCGCTGACGGCTTCCCCGCAACCGGGTCGCTACGCGCTCGACAGGACCTCTTCAAGGGCGGCGATCAGTAGGTCGAGCTCGGCGGAGGTGTTGTAGTAGTGCGGCGAAATGCGGATGGCGGATGCGACGCCGCGCGCGCCGAGGTCGAGCATGCCGTACCAGGCGAGCGTCGCGACGGTGTTGATGCCGCGCGTGGCGAGGGCGGCGACCACGTCCTTGCCGTCCCGCCCTTCGAAGGAAACGGTGACCAGGGCGGAAAGGTGCTGCCCTCGGTCGAGCACGGTGGCTCCGGGGAGGGCGGCGAGCCGCTCCCTTGTATCGCGGGCAAGGGCGTGGGCACGGGCGCCACAGCGCTCGATGCCTGCTTCCACGGCGTGCCGGGCGGCTTCGCCGAGGCCGAGGACGAGAGCGTAGGCGAACTCCCACTCCTCGAACCGCTTCGCGTCGGGCGCGGGCTCAAAGGCGCGGGGGGAGGTCCACCGCGCGCCGCGCATGTCGATGTAGAGGGGGCGGTCTCCGCGCTGGAGGGCGCGGTCCGAGACGTAGAGGAAGCCGGTTCCGCGGGGGCCGCGCAGGAACTTGCGGCCGGTGGCGGAGAGATAGTCGCACTTCAGGGAGGCGACCTCGATCGGAAGCTGGCCGACGGCCTGGCAGGCATCGACGTGGTAGGGCACGCCGAACTCCTCGCAGGCGGCGCCCACCGCGGCCACGTCCTGGATGGTGCCGGCGTGCGTGGGGATCCAGGATACGGAGACCATCCGGCAGCGAGGGTTGCTCCGCAGCAGCTCGCGTACTCCCTGTGGATCGATTCCGCCCTCCGGCAGGTCGGGCGCGTGCAAGACGGTGACCCCGCACCGCTCTGCCAGCGACAGGTACTGGATCTGGTACGAGGTGTAGTCCAGGCGGCTGGTGACGAGCACGTCGCCGGGCTGGAAGTCGATGGTGCTGGCCGCCTGAACGAACGCGGCCGTGGCGCTGGACGTGATGGCGATGTGCTCCGGCGTGGTGCCGCACAGGGTGGCGACCGCCGCGTAGCTCCTGGCGATCTCCTCGCCGCGCAGATCCGCGGCCTCGTAGCCGCCGACGGTGGTCTCAAAGTCGATGTAGTCGCGGATCGCGTTCGACACCCGCTGCGTCATCAGCGCGGCGCCGGCGTTGTTGAGGTGCACCCGGTGTGCGCACCCGGGGGTCTCCGCGCGCCACGCCGCGATCTGCCGTTCGTCGATCATCGTGTTCAATGCTGGTGTGTGCTGAGGCTACGCGCCGGACCCTTCGCCGTCGACGAGCTGGCGGATGATCGTCCTGCCGCCGCCGGCGACCTGCAGGAACTCACGGACGTGCTCCACCACTTCGGGGTGTGACGGCGCTTCGAGGTAGGCGTACCCGATGGCATCGCCCTTTCGCTCCAGGACCGAGTATTCGCCGTTCGCCAGCGTGACCTCGGTCGTCGTCGGCGCGAACATCCCCTGCGAGATCAGGACCCCGGCCTCGCTCGACCTGCGGGCGTAGTCGATCATTTCGTTGCCCGGCCCCGACGGCTGCTCCGCCGCGGGCCAGAATATCACGAGAAAACGCATGTCCATACTCCTTTATCGGGTGTGCCGCGATGTCCCCAAATCGGGGACGGTGTGCGTTGTGAGTACCTCGGCCACCATCCAGGCGGCTCCGGCGCAGGCGAGCGTGACGCCGGTGCCACCCCACGGGATGTGCTGGTTCGGCGCGATGAAGAGCTTGGGCATCCAGACGAACACGCCGAACGACATCAGCAGCGCCGCCAGCAGCCACGCGGCGAGCCTTGCCAGGATCCCCGACATCAGGGCGAGTCCGGCGAGCAGCATCGCCCATCCGGTCGCGAGCGCCCAGAACCTCGGCGCGAAGGGGAGCCACGTGGGCACCATCGCCGACGTCTGCGGGACGGCGGTGAAGTGCGCGATGCCGAACGAGACGATGCAGAGGCCGAACAGCAGGCGAGCGATCAGCATGGTACGAGCGGTCCATCTCGGTGATGAGGGCGCCAGCGCGGCGTACATCATCAGCGCGGCTGCCACGAGGCAGAACTGCTGGGCGAAGCCGGACCACACGCCGAACAGATGCGGATAGCCGATCATGCGCGGCATCCAGAGCAGGGCAGCGAGCAGGTAGAGCACCGCGAGCGCGAGGAGCCCGGCAGGCGTCGTCCGGCGCCACTGCACAGCCAGCCCGCCCGCGAGCAGCGCGCCCCCGGCAATGTAGGCGAGCGCCTGGCGAAACGGCATCCAATCCTGAACCGGGTGCCAGAACATGGCGAAGTCGCCCCACGCCAGCCCGCTGGCTCCGAGCATGATGGCGCCGATGCCGAACACGTGGCGTCCGGGCTTCCAACCGAGGGGGATCATCGGAAATCGGTCTCGCACGGAATGGTGAGGGTCACAGGTAGCTGAGCAGCGGGTCGGCGCTGCGTGCCTTCAGCGCGGCGTACCACCGGCACAACGGGTAGAGGAGGACGACCACCAGCATCCACATCCCGTATACCGCCAGCAGCGGCATCGCCCAATCGGCCGGCTGCGTGACGGGGAACCTGTCCGGCGTGGGCGACTCGAACATGTAGTGGATGGTGCCGTAGCGGACGTACGACACGAACACGGCGATCAGGTGCAGCAAAAGGATGTGCGCGAGGTAGTAGTACATCGGCACTTTGCCGATGACGTACACCGGGCGCAGGATCGCGGGCGGCGTCCTTCCATCCATCGCGCGAAGCAGAAGGAGCGCGGGCCCCAACGTCATCAGGATGAAGAGCAGCGACGGCGGATACTTGGTCAGGTTGAGGAACGACAGCATCGTGAACGTCGCCGAAGGCTGCGCCTTCCAGGGGAACGGTTCGCCGTAGACGTTGATGAAGCGCAGCACCAGGAACGCCGTGGTGAGTGCGATCCCCAGCCGCAGCAGGAGCCGTCGGCGGCGCGCGGGCTCCCAGCCGTAGATGGCGCCGAGGCTGTAGCCCACCGCCATCACGCCGATCCACGGGATGAGCGGATAGGCGAGGATCACGATGCGGCCCGGCGCGGCGTACAGCAGGCCGGGGGCGTGGAGGACGTTCCAGAGCGGCGCCAGGCTCCCGAACGACGCGGCCTGCACCGGGTCGAGCAGGTTGTGCAGCACGATCATCGCGCCGCCGAATGCCCCGGCCACCCAGGTGGGGAAGTGCACCAGCGCCGCCAGCACCACCATCGACCACCCTAGCGCCCACAGCACCGTGATGATGGTCACCTTGTAGTCGACGTTGAACTGCCAGAGGAAGCGGCTGATCGTCAGCTCCAGGAAGACCAGCCACAGGCCGCGCGTGAACAGAAAGCCGGAGAGCTGCGCCGTCGTCCGGTTGCGCCGCGCCAGGTACGCCGCCGTCCCGGTGAGGAGGCAGAAGACCGGCGCGCAGAAGTGCGTCATCCAGCGCGTGAAGAAGAGCTGCGGCGTGGTCGTCGCCAGGTCCGTCGGGTTGATGGACGCGCCGCCGAAGAAGTCGCGCGTGTGGTCCAGCGCCATGAGGATCATGATGACCCCGCGCACCACGTCCACCGAGTCGACCCGCTGCCGCACCCGCGCGGCCGGCTGTGTGGCGGCCGGCGGTACGGCCAGTGATTGTGTAGTCATGGGGCTGTTCAGGGTGGAGGCGCTGGAGCGGGTCTCTGCCACACCGACGAGCGGGCGGCGCGGAGAAGGACAGGATGCCGGATGCACGTATCCGTCAGGCTCGCGTGGAGGACCGGCGCTCCAGGTGCGCCTCGATCGCCCGCCCGAGCCGCCGAGCGCCATCCCAGATCATCGCGTCCGAGCATCCCGCGTAGCCGAAGACGAGCCCTCCCGGCGGGGTGGGGTGTTCGTCGCCGTCGAGAGCCGGCGTGCGGTAGGACGAGAGCGGCGTGACGAAGACTCCGGCGGCGAGCGCGGCCTCCGACAGCTCTTCGTCGGTGACGCCGCCGAGCACGTCCGGGCGGAGCCAGCCGACGAGGTGCATCCCGGCCGCGGCGGGGCGCAGGTCGAGCCAGCGGGAGAGGTGCGTGGACGCGGCGGCGATCAGCGCCGCCTGGCGGGATGCGTACACGAGGCGCATGCGGCGCACGTGACGCGTGTAGTGCCCTTCCTCGATGAAATCCGTGAGGACCGCCTGCTCGACCGTCGCGGTGTGCCGGTCCGCCGCCGCCTTGGCCGCGGCAAAGGTGTCCACGAGCGCCTCGGGGACGATGACGTAGCCCAGCCGCAGCGCGGGGAAGAGCGTCTTGCTGAAGGTCCCCACGTACAGCACGCGGCCGGGGACGCCGCCGGCGGCGCTCCGCTCCGCATCCAGCCCCTGCAGCGATGCCAGCGGCCTGCCGACGTACCTGAACTCGCCGTCGTAGTCGTCCTCCACGATCCAGGCGCCCGCGCGTCCCGCCCAGTCGAGCAGCGCCAGCCGCCGCTGCATCGTCATGGTGGCGCCGAGCGGGAACTGGTACGAGGGTGAGACGTAGGCGAGTCGCGCCGTGGGGTTCAGCGCCTCGCCCGCGGCGGTGTCGAGCCCGTCGCCGTCCACCGGCACCGGGACGATGACCGCGCCCGCCGCCCTGAGCGTCTCGCGCGCGCCGAAGTAGCCGGGGTCCTCCAGCCACGCCGCCTCGCCCGGCTTGAGCAGCACGCGCGCGACGAGGTCGAGCGCCTGCTGCGCGCCCGACGTCACGATCACCTGGCGCGCCTCGCACCGCACGCCGCGCGAGAGGGTCACGTAGTCGGCGATCGCCTTCCGCAACGGATCGTACCCCATCGGATATCCGTACCCGAGCAGCCGCTCCGCCTCCTCGCCCGCCACCCCGCGCCAGCGCCGCGCCGCGATCCTGGCCCAGAGCCCCACCGGAAACAGGTCCAGCGCCGGCAGCCCGATGCGGAACGCGGAGGTGCCGGTCGGGCCCACCGGGCGCGCGGCGGGCACGACCGTGGCGGCGTGCGGCGCCGTGCTCGGCGGCGTGCGCCGGAGCGCAGAACGCCGGGTGTGCAGCGCATCGTCCGGAAGCCCATCGCGCACGAATGTGCCCGAGCCCGTCCGCGCCTCCACGTACCCCTCCGCCCGCAGCTGGTCGAACGCGGCGGAGACGGTGACGCGCGACACGCCCGTCTCCGTCGCCAGCGCGCGCGTGGACGGCAGCCGCGAGCCTGCCGGCAGGCGCCCGCTCACGATCGCCATGCGGATGGCGTTGTAGAGCTGCCGGTGAAGCGGATCGCGGTGCCCCGGATCGAGCACGATGAACGGGGTCGGGTGCCGCGACGCGCGCCGTGCCCGCCGTTTCTGGCTCTGCGCTGACATGCCTCGGTGCCGTCGTTCGGGGGGCGCTGGTCGTGATGCCACGCGGGCCGGCTTCAGCTTGTTGACGAATGGCGCTCGCCCAGGTGGACATCGCGAGCCCCGGCGACGAGAGGGACCATGCCAAAGTGGACTGGTATGATGTGGCCGAATTGGCGCTGGTCGTGATGCCACCTGGTTACTAGATATCACACCAGGCGCGGGAAAAAGCTACCGCGCGGCCTCACGTGTCCCCGCGACTCCCTGCCGATGCTTCCCGCACCCGCCGCGCATCCGGTCCGAGCTTTCACGCCGACGCCTGACGTGGCCGATGCCGTTTCGGAGGCGTTTCGCGAGCAGTGGGGCCAGATCGTCGCGACCCTCATCCGCATTACGGGCGACTGGGATCTGGCGGAGGAGTGCGCCCAGGACGCGTTCGCCAGGGCCGTGGAGCGCTGGCCGGCGGATGGCGTGCCGCGCCGCCCCGGCGCCTGGCTCACGACGACGGCGCGCAACCGCGCCATCGACCGGCGCCGGCGCGATGCACTCGGCAAGGACAAGCTTCAGCAGGCGATCCGGCTCTGGCATCTGGACGAGCCGGCGAGCCCGCACGACGAATGGGAGCCGCACGCCATCCCCGACGATCGGCTGCGCCTGATCTTCGCCTGCTGCCACCCCGCGCTGCCATCGGATACGGGCGTCGCACTGGCGCTGCGCGCGGTCGCCGGCCTGAGCACGAGCGCCATCGCGCGCGTGTTCCGCGTGTCCGAGATGACGATGTCGAAGCGCCTGGTGCGCGCCAAGAGCAAGATCCGCAAGGCACCCATCCCCTTTCGCGTCCCTCCCGCCCACCTGCTGGCCGAGCGCGCCGAGGCCGTCCGCAAGGTCCTGCGCCTGATGTTCGACGAAGGGCATTTCGCCGGCGACCTGCGCCGCGAAGCGATCCGCCTGACGCGCATGCTGGTCGAGCTGATGCCCCACGACGCCGAAGCCCGCCGCCTCCTCGCGCGCATGCTGCTGCACGAGAAAAAGCAGCCTCACACAGAGGCCGCGGAGGGACAGGGAAAGGCACGGAGGACCTCTGTGCCTTTCTCCTCACCGCCGCGTTCTCCGTGTGAAATCAGGTAGACCATCGGACGGCGGCTCACCGGTCCATGATGGTGAGATACTGCCGCCACGGTCCGACCTCGTCGCGGTACTGCCGCGCCATCACACGCGCGATCTGCGCGATGTGGCCGAGGTCGTGCGCCGTCCAGGTTGCGAGAAGCTGGCGCAGCGTGACGGTGCCCAGCGCCGGGTGCTCTCCCGTGAGCGCGAGATGCGCGTCCGTCAGGCGCCATCCGGCGAGCGTGGCCAGATTCTGCGCGCGGAGCGTGGCGAATTCGTCCAGCAGCGCGGCGACCGGCCTGTCCTGGCCTTCCCGGAGCTGGGCGAAGCGGTCGAACGGGGTGAAGCGCCGCTCCGGCCCCTGGGCGAGGATGATGCGCGCACGCTCGACCCAATCGGTGCGCTCCCCATGGACCAGGTGCCCGAGGACCACGTACGCACTCCACGTGTCCGGCCCTTCATCGGCCCTGGTCCAGACATCGGGAAGGCCGCCGAGCATCGCGCGCAGCACGTGCGGCGTTCGCTCCAGGATCGCGGTACCCGCGGCGACGTCGAAGTTCATGATCGTCTGGTAGAGGTGAAGAGGATGCGAGAAGCGCCCTCGGAGCTCAGTTGCCCGCGTGTGCATCGGGCCGCGCCGCCGCCCCCGCTATCAGGCTCCGCGCAAGTGTCGTACGACGCGAAGTTCTCCCTGCCACCCACCACGATGCGAGCACGATGATGAACAGATGTGGGAAGCTCCCTCTCCGGCTGGCGCTGTGCCTGGCCGTCGCGGTATCCACCGATGCCCTCGCGCAGGGCAGCGTGCGGCCGGCCGATGCGCCCGCGCACCAGCCGCGGCCGGAGCGCGATGGGCAGCGGGACTTCGACTTCGAGATCGGCACCTGGAAGACGCGCCTCTCCCGCCGGCTGCGCCCCCTCACCGGATCGACCACCTGGGTGGACTACGAGGGGACGACCGTCGTGCGCAAGGTGTGGGACGGGCGCGCCAACCTGGTGGAGCTGGTGGCGGATGGGCCCGCGGGGCACTTCCGGGGCCTCAGCCTGCGCACCTATAATCCGGCGACCCGCCAGTGGACGCTGAACTTCGCCAACGCCAGCGACGGGGCGCTGGCCGTGCCGACCATCGGCGAGTTCAGGGACGGGCGCGGCGAGTTCTACAGCCACGAGACGCTGAACGGGCGGGCGATCCTGGTGCGCTTCGTCATCAAGGACATCACCCCCACGTCGTGCCGCTTCGAACAGTCGTTTTCGAACGACGGGGGCAGGACGTGGGAGCTGAACTGGGTCGCCGTGGACACGCGCATCCCCGACGTCCCCGGCCGGTGACGCGGCGCGCGGACGGGCAGGGATCCGCCGGTGTCGATTCGCGTAGCACTTCTTCGTCGTCCATATGCGAGCCTCGAGCGCAGTCTCCACCATCGAAAGGAACGTGTAGATGTCGAAAGTGGTCGCGATCATGTCCATGTCGCTCGACGGCTACGTAGCCGATGCCAACGATGGCGTAGGCGAGGTGTTCGACTGGTACTTCAACTCGGGCGACGTCGAATTCGTCACCGGAGGGGCGGACGCCTTGACGTTCAGGGTGTCCGCGCCGAGCGCCGAGCACCTGCGCGGCCTCTGGTCCGAACTGGGTGCCGTGCTCACGGGCCGGCGCACCTTCGAGGTCGCGCACGGCTGGGGCGGAAACCACGCCTGGGGACCCGCGTTCGTACTCGCCCACAGCATCCCCGCCGGATGGCCGCGGCCCGATTCGAGCGTCCACTTCGTGACGGATGGCATCGAAAGCGCCGTGGCCCGGGCCAGAGCCGCCGCCGCCGGGAAGTCGGTCGGGGTCCACGGCGCCGACACCATCCAGCAGTGCCTGAATGCCGGCCTTCTCGACGAGATCCACGTCGACATCGCGGCGGTCCTGCTTGGCTCCGGGGTCCGGCTCTTCGACCACCTCGCCGGCACGCCGGCGGTGCTCGGCAACCCGACGGTGATCGCGGGCGCCGGCGTCACGCACCTGCGCTACCCGGTGACAAAGCAGTAGCGGCCGCTGTCCACGCATCGAATCGCCGTTCGTCGGGTTGGAAGGGGAAGGCGCCCGGCCGGGGCGGAGTCGCTCACCAGAGGGAGGGACATGCTCAGAAGCATCATCATCAGCACGGCGGCGCTCGTATTCACGCTGGGCCAGGGGCACGCGCAGGTCGTGAACGTGTGGCCCGGCGCGGCGCCCGAGTCGGAGCGGTGGACGCACAGGGAGGTGACGGTCGAGAACACGCCGGTCGGCACCGTGATCATCAACGTCGTGTCGCCGACGCTGACCGCGTACCTTCCGGAGCCGTCGAAGGCGACGGGGACGGGCGTCATCATCGCGCCGGGCGGCGGGTTCGTCGCGCTGGCGGTCAGCCGTGAGGGGACCGACCTGGCGCGCTGGCTCCAGGAGCGGGGGATCGCCGCCTTCGTGCTCAAGTACCGCACGGTGGAGAAGCGCACGAGCGGCATCCCGCAGATGGACATGGACACCTCCGGCCGCTACGGCATCGCCGACGGGATCCAGGCGCTCCGGGTGGTGCGGCAGCGCGCGGCCGAGTGGGGGATCTCGCCCGACCGCGTGGGCTTCGTCGGCTTCTCCGCCGGAGGCATGGTGGCCAGCGGGGCGCTGCTGCAGGCCGACAGCGCGGCGCGTCCCAACTTCGCGGCGATGATCTACGGGGGACCGTTCGGCGTGATCCCCGCGATCCCCGCGAAGCTGCCGCCCACGTTCATGGCGTGGGCCCAGGACGATGCGGTGTCGCAGCGGCTGGTGGTGCGGTTCCGCGATGCGCTCATGGCCGCGGGGCACAGGCCGGAGGTGCACAACTTCAGCGCGGGCGGCCACGGATTCGGCATGCACAAGCAGGGCACCAGCAGCGACCACTGGGTGGACGCGCTCTACTTCTGGATGGAGGCGCAGGGACTCGCGCGCCGTCCGGCGGCAACGGGCCAGCCCTGATCGATGACCGCCGTTGCGTCCGATGTCGGCGGCGGGTGCAAGATTGCGAAGGCGCGGCAGGCACGGGCGTGATGAATCGCGCCCCTTCAGGTTGATCCACACGAACACCCTTGATGCGATATACGGATGATCGATAGTTCGCCGGCCTACACGCGCATGACGGAAACGGCGGCGCACGAGAACGCACCGCTGCGTCCGCCGTCCGGCCCGGAGCCGTTCTACGTCGCCTCGGGGGACGAGGTGAGCGTCTTCGAGCGGTGCCACGCGCGGGGGCTGCCGGTGATGCTCAAGGGCCCCACCGGGTGCGGAAAGACGCGCTTCGTGGAGCACGTGGCGTGGCGGCTCAAGCGGCCGCTGGTGACGGTGGCGTGCCACGACGACCTCTCGGCCAGCGACCTCACGGGGCGCTACCTGATCCGCGGCGGCGAGACGGTTTGGGTGGACGGCCCGCTCACCACGGCGGTGCGTCAGGGGGCGATCTGCTACCTTGACGAGGTGGTGGAGGCGCGGCAGGACACCGTGGTCGTCATCCACCCGCTCACCGACGACCGGCGCCTCCTTCCCATCGAGAAGACGGGGGAGATCATTGAGGCCGCGCCCGGATTCCAGCTCGTCATCTCGTACAACCCGGGCTACCAGCACGCCATGAAGGACCTGAAGCCGAGCACCCGCCAGCGGTTCGTGGCGCTGGAATTCGACTTCCCCCCCGCCGAGCGCGAGGCGGAGATCGTGGCGCACGAGGGCGGCGTCGACGTGGCGGACGCGCGGCGGCTGGTGAAGCTGGCGGCCGGGGTGCGGCGCCTGCGCGACCAGGGGCTGGCCGAAGTGCCGAGCACCCGCCTGCTGGTGGCGACCGCCCGGCTGATGGCGGGCGGCATCGACGCGCCCACCGCGTGCCGCGCGGCCTTCGTCGCGCCCCTCACCGACGACCCCGACCTCCTGGCCGCGATCTCGGACCTGGTCGCCGCCACCTTCTGACACCGTGGGACTCCGCGCGTTTTTCGCCCGGCGCCGCGCCGCGGCCCTCCTGCGCCCGGAGGAGGCGCCGCGCGACGGCGTGCGCCTCCCCGAGGTCAGCCGCCGGCTGGAGCTGCTGATCGCCGCGCTGTATGGCCGCCCCATCCTAATCTCCCCCGCGCCGCCACCGAAGCGCCTGCGCCGGACCGAGCGCCCCGGCCCCGCAAACGACGGCGAGCGCATCCTCCTCCCCGCCGAGCTGCCGGGCGAGGACGCGGTCGGGCGCTACCGCCTGATGGCGCTGGCGCAGGCGGAGCGCGTCGCGCGCGGGACGGCGGTGCTCGCGCCGGGGCGCAAGGACGCGCTGGAGCGGGACCTGTACCTCCTCTTCGAGAGCGCCGCCGTCGATGCCGCCGTCGCGGAGCGGGTTCCCGGCCTGCGCGGCGCCCTCGCCGCCGAGCGCCTGGCGGAACGCGCACGCCGCGGCGACCAGCACCCGCGGGGAGCCGCCGCGCGCGAGGTGGAGTCGATCGTACGCGAGCTCCTGGCGGCCGACGTATCCGCCCCACCGCCGAGCCTGGCGGGATGCGACACGCCGCACGACTCGCTGCGCCGCGCCCGCGACGCCGCCGCCCGCATCCGAGGCGCGGGGCGCTACCACGGCATTCCGCCGGTCGAGTTCTGGGGCTCGGTGCTCCCCTCCGCCATCGCCCCCGCGACCCTGGCCGCGAGCGAGCAGAATCCCTTCGCCCCGCCGCGTCCACAGGCCGGAAGCCTACCGCGCTGGCTGATGGGCTTCATGACCTCGGTGGGGCTGGACCCGCGGGCCGGCGCGCCGGAGATCATGGCGCACAACCCTGGCGCCTCCTCCGACGCCGGCACGAACCCGGCACGCGCCGGCACTCCGCGGGACGACCCGTCCGAAGGCGGCGCGGGTGACTCGCACGTCAGCGACGCCGACTCCGGCGAGCGCACGGAGGTCGTTCCGGAGCGGCCAACGAAGACCGTCTTTCCCTACCCGGAGTGGGACTACGCGGCGGGGCGCTACCGCACGCCGGGCGCAATCGTGCGCCTGCACCCCAGCGACGAGGCGGATGGCGCGTGGTGCGTGGAGGCGCTGCGGCGCAACGCGGCGCTCGCCCGCCGCGTGCGCCAGCAGTTCGAGCGGCTGCGCGCGCGCCGCGTCCAGATCCCGCGCCAGAACCGCGGCGACGAGCTGGACCTTGCCGCCTGCGTGCGCATGCTCACCGACCTTCGCGCCGGCGCCGGCGCCGACGACCGGCTCTACACCTCCGTCATCCCCGCGCGCCGCGACGTCGCCATCACCCTGCTGGTGGACGTGAGCGGCTCCACCGCCGAGGTCTTCGGCAAGCACAGCATCCTCGAGGTGGAGAAGCTCGCCCTCCTCCTCACCGGCGCGGCGCTCGACGGCCTGGGCGATCCCTACTCCATCCTCACCTTCTCCGGCACCACGGCGAGCAACGTCCGCATTCGCCAGATCAAGGGCTTCGACGAGCGCAACGGCGAGGCGGTGCTGCGCCGGGTGGACGCGCTTCGCCCCGAGGGCTACACGCGCCTGGGCGCCGCCATCCGCCACGCCACCGCGCAGCTCCGCCAGCAGCCCGCCGGCCACCGCCTCCTCCTGATCCTCTCCGACGGCAAGCCCAACGACGAGGACGCCTACGACGGCCGCTACGGCGTGGAGGACTCGCGCCAGGCGATCGCCGAGGCGCGCGGCAGCGGCATCCA